>CBFGQN010000046.1:0-12692 GCA_965650895.1 uncultured Ignavibacteria bacterium
GCCAGGCAAAACCCCACTGCAGCAGCAGCACAGGAACCATCCAGAAGAGAATGTGCGTAAGATAAGCGGTCGGTTCCATCAGCCCCCCCTCTCCCGTTTCTTTGGCAGGAAGAGAATGACAAGCAAGGAGACGACCAGGGTTTCCAGCAGAAAGAAGAGGACCTCCTCGAAGGGAAGATTCCCGATCCGGAAGAGAACCCGTCCCTCCCCGAATCCCCAGATTCCCCTGCCGACCGCCCAACTGTCCCACGGGAAAGTAAAGGCAAGGACGATCAGGCAGACCAGACCGATCCACTTCCAGTGTCCGGCGGTGATCCGGTTCCTGACCAGAAACAGCAGCAACAGGGACAGCGGCAGGTTGAAGATAAGATGGAATTCAAGATACGTCATGATCGTCACCATCCGGCATAGCTTCCCGACTTCTCCCCCTGCACACCAAGCAACCATCCAACCACTGCACTACTCAACCACTCAACCGATCTCCAACCAGATAGACCGTTTCCACAAGCCGGGACAACCGATCCCCCATGGGCGAACTCTCCAGCACATCCTCTGCAAGCAGTTTCTCGACCGTCCAGTCCGGCTCGAACAGACTTCGCACCTCCTCCTCATCGACCGAAAAAGGAGGCCCCTCCATCTCCCGCTGATCGTACTCGATCGACAGCAGGAGTCCAAGAACTTCTCCTGAGAGAACTCCCTTCAGATGTTCGGCATAGCCGCGCCGCAGCTCCGGCGGCAGAGCGATCAGAGCAGCCCGGTCGTAGAACCGTCCGGTATCGCCGAGATGTTCCGGTCGCAGATCGAAGAAATCTCCCAGCAGCACATCCACCCCGCCTCCGGTCCACCGTTCGAACGGAGGTTCCTGCGTCACCGACGGACGGATTCCCCCCTCCTCGAAAAAATCGCGGACGGCAATCGGACTGAGCTCGACCCCGATCACCCGTCCGGCCGACAACGTCAGCCACCGCATGTCGTGGGTCTTGCCGCAGAGGGGGACAAAGATCCCGTCATCACGATCCAGCCGGAGCAATCCGATATGACGTTTCAGGCGGGGATTGATCCGCAACTGATGAAAACGGATGGCATTCTCTTCCCACTTCGACTTCCAGAAACCGGCATCCAGGTTCATCTTCTTCTTTTGTCCCCTCTCAGACACCGGCTTCGACAAAGCTCTGTACCTGTCTGATATTCCTCTCGTTCGCTGCGACGGCCCGTTGCAGAAGTTCGGCAGTTGCCGGATCGGCCACGGCCAGAAGCTCACGGTAGCGCCCTTCCAGTTCCCGTTCGATCTCGATCAGGCTCTTCGGCGTCATCGGCGTTTCCGACTCGATAAAGAGGACCGACATGTTGACCAGCGCACGCATCGCGTCGACGAAGGCGTGGATGGCATCCCCGAGAATGCCCTCTCCGTCCTCTTTCTCCAGAGTCTCACGACGATGATCGAACATCAGCGCAAGCTCGCCGTGAACTTTCCGGATCGTCAGATAGGTCTTCTGCCGGCCCTCCTCTCCCCGATGCTCGGCCTCTCGCGCCGCCGACAGGTAATATTCTCCCGCATGGATCTCGTCCCGCTTCAGTCGCTCAAGTCCGTCAATAATCTGCTGATGTTCTTTCATGGCACAGAAATTATCGTGTGTGGTTGAATTGTTCAGTAGTTGAATTGTTCAATGGTTTCGGGGTCGGAGTTCTTCTTTTCTGTCCGTTGGGGTTGAATAGTTCAATTGTTCAGTAATTGAATTGTTCAATGGTTTTCAGGTTGGGGTTCTTCTTTTCTATTCGCCGTCGCGCCGGGCGTTGCCGATCACGTTCAGTCCCTTCATCCGACTTCTGGCCCGGTCGATCATGTTCTCCAGTCCTTGCTGCCGACGAAGATACGACACGTACCCGGCAACCGAATCCTCCACCGAACGTTGCGGTCGCCAGCCGAGTTCCCCCAACGGACCGATATCGGAGACGGCATTGCGGGTGTCGCCGAAGCGGAATTCTCCCGGGATCAACGGCTCGATATCCTCGCGTCCGAATTCGCGGGCGACGATCCGGTCGAACTCCCTGATCGAACAGGGACGACCTCCACCGACGCAGAAGACCTTCCCTTTGGCCTCATCGCTGCCGAGCACGCAGAGGTGAGCATCGACGACATCGTGAACATTCACGAAATCCCGCATCTGCTCCCCGTCTTCGTAGATGATCGGAGGCGTTCCGAAATGATAGGCCAGACTGAAGATGCGGCAGGCTCCGGAGTAGGCGTTGTGAAACGACTGCCGCGCCCCCTGGACGATGGAGTAGCGGAGGACGGTCGTGGGAATGCCGTAGCGCTCGCCGAAGACGATCCCCTGTTCTTCCTGCGACCGTTTGCTCAGTGCGTAGGCATTCGGTGGAGCCGCATGTGTTGCCGGAGTCGGCAGCCATTGCATTACCTCCCCCTCCTCATCCCGATGCTCCCAGTCCCCCCGTTCAAGTTGCTCGCGCGAACGGAACCGGGGGGCGACGACGTTTCCGCGGGAATCCCTGTAGAGGCCTTCCCCCTGTACGAACTGCGAGGAGGCGACGATCACGTTTTCAACGGGAAGATTCTCCTCCACAATCAACTCGTAGAGCAGAGCGGTGGAGACGGCGTTGGTACTGAAGAAGGTGGAGAGATCGGGAAGATAGTCCTGATAGGCGGCCAGATGGATAACGGCGTCGACATCCTGCAAGGCCCGGCGCATCGCATCGCGATCCCGGACATCCCCCACCATCAACTCGAACTCCGGCGAGAGATAGTCCGGCACTCCCCCCGGATGGATCTTCGGATCCAGGCTATCGAGAATGCGGACATCGTACCCCTCTTCGAGAAGCCGGTCGGCGGTATGAGAGCCGATAAATCCGGCCCCTCCGGTGATGAGTACGCGGTTTGCCATGACGTTAAATGTAATCAGTTCGGGGGGTTCAGGGAGTGTGAGAGTGTATGAGTGCGGATTCGGATCTGCAGGGGGCAAAGAACTTTGCCCCCTGCAACAGGTTGCCCTCAGCACCGGAGAAGTGCGATCGGGGATTTTCAATTTCCGATTGATGAATTGTGGAGGCCGGATGAAAGGGGGAATGGTACACGAATCGGACGGATGAAACGGATGTGGACCGATCCGAACTGCGTACATCCGTCCGATCCGTTCAATCTGTGGTCTTTCCCTCTCTCCTTCGCCAATCGACAATCGCACTTCGAAAATCGCAGATTATTCCTCATTCGCAAATCGAAATTCGGCATTCGAAAATCTCGCCAGATGCCGCCGGATTCCCTCGCGGACAAACACCTCCGGAGCATATCCGAACCTTCCCGCAAGCGTAATGTCCGCCTCGGTCGCCGGCAGATCGAGAGGATTCGGCGGAAGATGTTCCACACGAATCTCCACTCCGATCTCTTCGGCAATCATCTCCACCAGCGAAGCGATGGAGACCGTCCGACCGGAACCGATGTTGACGACCGGAGGAGCCTCCGGCAGCCCGCCGATCATCATCATCCCCCTGACTCCGTCACCGATCCACGTGAAGTCACGCCGGGCGCTTCCGTCTCCGAATATCTCCACCGGTTTCCCCTGCGTTCCGGCATCGAAGAACTGTTCGAACGCCATCCCGGGTCGCGCATCGGGTCCGTAGAGCGTGAAGAGCCTGACGATCCGCGCATCCAGTCCGAACGTCTCCCGATATTCGCCGCAGAGTTCTTCTCCCCGCAATTTGGAACGACCGTAGGGGCTGATCGGGACAACAACGTCCTTCTCTGAAAATGGAAGGGAAGCGGCCGAACCGTAGACCGAGGAAGAGCTGGTGAAGAGGAGTCGGGGAATTCCGGCATCGACCATCGCATCGAGAAGTATTTTCGTTCCCCGGACGTTGACGTCGTTGTAGAGAGCCTCAGCATCGATCGACTCGCGCACGCCGACCTTTGCGGCCAGATGGTAGACCATATCGATCTTCTCCTCAGCGAAAATCTTCCGGAGCAGGTCTCCATCCCGGATATCTCCTTCAATCAGGCCGAACCGTTCGTTCCGCACAAGCGTCCGGACACGTCTCCGCTTGATCGACGGATCGTAATCCTCATCGAACAGATCGAGCGCAACCACCCGCTTCCCGTTTTTCATCATCGCACGACTCAGATGGGAGCCGACAAATCCGGCTCCGCCGGTCACCAGCACCGTTTCCGCGGCAGTCATTCCTTCTCCCCCATCGTCATTCCGGCAAACTCCCGGCAGTACCACCGGACCGTCTTCCTGAGAGCTTCCTCGAACGGATATTCAGCCCGCCAGGAGAGTTCCCGTTCGATCTTCGTCGGATCGACCGCATAGCGCAGATCATGTCCCGGACGATCCGGCACAAATGTGATCAGCGAGCCGTGTCTCCCGTTCTCCCCTTCTCCGGTCTCCTCGTCAAGTATCCGGCAGATCGCCCTGACCAGGTCGATGTTCGTCCACTCGTTCCGCGTTCCGATCACGTACGTCTCCCCGGCTTTTCCCTCGCGAAAGACCTTGTCGAGCGCCGCGCAGTGATCCTCCACATACAACCAGTCACGCACGTTCCGTCCGTCGCCGTAGACCGGAATCGCATTCCCGGCCAGGGCTGCGGCAATCACCGTCGGAATAAGCTTCTCCCGATGCTGGCGCGGACCGAAATTGTTCGAGCAGTTCGTGGTGACCGTGTTCATCCCGTATGTCCGATGCCATGCCCGGACCAGATGATCGCTCCCGGCCTTCGTCGCCGAATAGGGATTGTTCGGACGGAGCGGAGAATCCTCATCGAACATCCCCTCCCTTTCGGCAACGCCGAAGACCTCATCGGACGAGATATGAAGGAACCGTCCCTCCCCCGTCCCCCAGAGTTCCCGCGCCTCCTCCAGCAGATTGAACGTTCCGATATAGTTCGTCCGCACAAACGGCTCCGGGTTCCGGATGCTGTTATCCACATGGGTTTCGGCGGCCAGATGAAAGATCCCCTCCGGACGGAACTCCCGGATCGCCCGGCGAAGCGCATCGCGGTCGGCGATGTCGATCCGCCGGAATTCGTATCGCCGATCCCCTTCGGCTTCGGCAACGTTCCGCGGATCGGCCGCATAGGTCAGCGCGTCGATGTTCAGCAGATGCAGCTCTTCGTGCGTGCGGAGCAGGTAGTGGATCAGATTCGATCCGATAAATCCGCAGCCTCCGGTGACAAGTATTCTCATAGACGTTCCTTCGTTGATCGGTCTGGAAGGTAGGTGAACAGGGGGAATCGTTCAAGGGGGAAATCGGGTAGAGAGAGATATCGCGTAGAGAGATATCGAATGAGAAGAATCACCACAAAAACATTCGCTGCGACGGAGGCACAAAGAAGCCGCAAAGTTCAATCCGGATTTCAGGAGTAGAACGTACGGATTGTCTCAACGACATGTTCGCGTTGTTCCGGGATCAGTTCGGGATAGATCGGCAGAGCCAGCACCTCGGCCGAGGCCCGTTCGGCTTCGGGAAAGTTTTCCGCCCCGTAGCCGAGCGATGCGAAGCATTCCTGCCGGTGGAACGGCACCGGATAATAGATCGCATGTCCCACATTCCGCTCCCGCAGATGCTCGACAAGCCGATCCCGTTCCGGAACGCGGATCACGAACTGGTTGTAGATATGGGATTCCTCCCCCGGATAGACCGACTGCGGCAGACCGACCGGCGCATCATCGCGGGGCATCACCTGATCGACCGACTCGGAGAGTCCGGCCTCGATAAAGAGTCCGCGGTAATGATCGGCATTCCCCCGGCGCATCGCCGTCCACTTGTCCAGATGGGGAAGCTTCACGCTCAGGACGACCGACTGCAGCGCATCGATCCGGAAATTGCCGCCGATCACCGAGTGGTAGTAGCTCCGCTCCCCTCCATGAACCCGCATGATCTTCATCTTCCGGTAGAGTTCCGGATCATTCGTCACCACAAGTCCGGCATCGCCGAAGGCTCCGAGATTCTTCGAGGGGAAGAAGCTGAAGCAGCCGACCTGCCCGATCGAGCCGAGCCGACGGCCATTCTGGTCCCGCCCGCCGATCGCCTGCGCGGCATCCTCGATCACCGGCAGACCGTGTCGCCCGGCGATCTCCATGATCGGCTCCATCGCAGCCCCCTGACCATAGAGATGAACCGGCACGATCCCCTTCGTCCTCGACGTGATCTTCTCCTCGATCAGTTCCGGATTGATGTTATATGTCACCGGATCAATATCGACGAAAACCGGTCGCGCCCCCAGTCTGGAGACGACTCCTGCAGTGGCAAAGAAACTGAACGTCGGGACGATGATCTCGTCATCCGGTCCGACGTCGAGAGCCATCAGTGCAAGGAGGAGCGCATCGGTACCGGAGCTGACGCCGAGGGCGTGCTCCACCTCCAGATACGCCTCCATCTCCCGCTCCAGACGATCCACATCCGGTCCGAGAATGAAGTACTGCGACTCGACAACGCGGGCAACCGCCTCGTCAAGTTCCGGTTTCAACGACAGATATTGCTGTTTCAGATCGAGCAGTGGTACATTCATGGGGGACGAATCTACAGATTTGCGGGGGGGATGGATGGAAACAGAATGTCAGGGAAAAATCAGCCGGTATGCAGGAAAACGGGAAAATCGGCGGGACACGGCAGATCATGTCCCTGCACGTTCGTATTTGTACACCCGGTGACAAACATCCCCTTCCATTTGTATATTTGTCCTCTTGCGGATGTGGCGGAACTGGCAGACGCACCAGATTTAGGATCTGGCGCCGCAAGGCGTGGGGGTTCGACTCCCTCCATCCGCACCTGGAACATGTGTTCACGGCCGGGCCGGAGCCTGGCCGATTTTTTTGATTCGACTTCATAACAAAACAGCACGTATCTCTGATGGAAGCCACACTGAAGGAAACCGGCGCGATCGCCCGCGAAGTACATTTTACGCTGACCGCAGGCGAATTCGAGCCCTTCAAAACCGAACTCTATAAAAAGATCCAGAAACGGGCCAATCTGAAAGGCTTTCGCAAGGGCATGGCTCCCCTGGCGATGGTCAAGAAACTCTACGGTTCCTCGGTCAACGAAGAGGCCGCCGAGGAGGCTGTGCAGAAATCCTTCGCTTCCTACGCAGAGGAACACAAGCTGGAACCGTTCGGCACACCGTACGTCAGCGAGATCAGGCATCAGGAGGACGGAGGTGTGGAGTTTGTCGTCCAGTACGAGATCCTTCCGGAGATCGGCGAGGTCAAATACAAGGGACTGCAGGCCACGAAACTCTATCACGTGGTGACTCCGGAGGAGATCGAAAAGGAGATCGAGTGGCTGCGCGAACGCCACAGAACCGAGGAGACCGTCGACACGATCGCCGACGAGAATCACGTTGCCGTGGTCGATTTCCAGAAGCTGGACGAGTCGGGCGTGCCGATTATCGGCGAGGTCTCCAAGGACATCCCGGTAACGCTGAAGAGCGAGCACATCAACCCGGAGCTGAAAGAGAAGCTGATCGGCAAACGCCTCGACGACAGGGTACGGATCGAACTGCCGACCGGCGAGGACGAAGGGCACATCCCCTACGAGTTGACGATCAAGGACATCAAGCAGGTAGCGCTGCCGGAGATCGATGACGAGTTCGCCTCGAAGATTACCGGCGAGGAAGAGAGCGACGTCGAGGATCTGAAGGACACGATCAAGCAGTCGATCGAGGCCGAATACGAGGCCCAGTACCGCCAGGTCTTCCGGGACTCACTGGTCGATCAGTTGATCGAATTGAACGAAGTAGAGGCCCCGAACGCTCTGGTCGGTCAGATCCTCAGCAGCTATCTGGAGGACGAAAAGAAGAACTACAAGGACGGGAAACTCCCCGAAGACTTCCCGATGAACCGGTTCTACGCCGAGCGTGGACCCTCCGCGATCCGCATCGCCCAGTGGTTGCTGCTGCGCGACAGGATTATTGAAGCCGAGGAGCTTGAGGCGACCGAGGAGGACTTCGAGGCACTGGCCCAGATCGACGCCCAGCGGATCGGCATGGACGCCGCCGTCCTCCTGAACCACTACCGGGACAACGACGAGGTCAGACAGCGGATCCTGGTCGAACGGGTGATGCAGCTTCTCTCCGACTACGCCGAAGTGGTCGAGGAGATCGAGGACAAGGAATGGGAGGCGCAGCGGAAGGCCGAGGCAGAGCAGGCAAGCAATGAAACGGAGAGCGCCGGAGAGGAGACCGAAGGAGAGGAAGAGACGAGCGCAGCGGCAGATGAAGGGGAAGGAACCGAAGAGGAGCCGGCCCCGTCGGAAGAGAGCGAAGGAACCGAAAAAGAGTCGTAGACGTTGTGACCCCGGAGAGTTGCCGCAGCCGGATTCGGGCAATTGCAACCGATAACCGGGAACCGACGTACCCCGTCTCCCTTGCAGTTTCATCAACACATTCAAACTGAATTGTCATGATTATACCAACGATTGTCGAGTATACGCCGCGAGGCATGATGACCTGGGATCCGTTCAGCCGACTCCTGAAGGAGCGGATCATCATGCTGACATCTCCGGTGACGGACGAAGTGGCAAGCGTTATCCAGGCAAACCTCATCTATCTGGAATCGGAAGACCCGGAGAAGGACATCATCATGTACATCAACTCGCCGGGAGGATCGGTTTCGGCCGGTCTGGCGATCTACGACACGATGCAGTACGTCCGTCCGGACATCCAGACCGTCTGCGTCGGCATGGCCGCATCGATGGCACAGGTTCTCCTCTGCGCCGGCACCGAAGGAAAGCGGATGGCGCTGCCGAACAGCCGCATCATGATGCACCAGCCCTCGGGCGGTTCGCAGGGACAGGTGGCCGATATGGAGATCTACCTGAAGGAGATGCTCCGGATGCAGGATCAGCTCTACAAGATCATCGCCGCCCACAGCGGACAGGACGTCGAAAAAATCCGTCGCGACGCCGACCGGGACAACTGGATGTCGCCGCAGGATGCGAAGGAATATGGTCTGATCGATCGCGTTCTGTCCAGCCGCAAGGAGATCGGCAAGCAGATCCCGGAGATCCCCTCGACCACCGCAGGAGACAAAGTGCTGATCGAGCATAAGGAAGAGGGAGAGAAGGAACCGGCACAGAAAGAGGATAAAGACAAGAAGTAAGCCGGATCGAATATCGACACGGCTCAATCGTCAGACCGCCCCGAAGAGAAACCGACTCTTCGGGGCGGATTCTTTTCAGTCTTCTCCCCCATGAACGGACCGGCTACGAAACCGGGAAACAAAGCGAATTTCTCTTCTACACCCCCGAATTCTTATCTTCACCCGATTGCAACCATTCAGAAACATCAGGAAACTTCATGGCGAACGAACAGGGATTTACGGGAACCGATATAGTGCGATGTTCTTTTTGCAAACGAAGCAGCGACGAGGTCACCTCGATCATCGCCGGTCCGGAAGTCTTCATCTGCGATATCTGCATCCAGAGCTCGGTGGAACTTCTGCGGCAGAACGCCAATCTCTTCATGGCCCCGGAACTGCAGGAACATCTGACCCCGTCACGGATCAAGAGCGTGCTGGATGAATACGTGATCGGTCAGGAGTATGCCAAGAAGGTCCTCTCCGTCGCCGTCTACAACCACTACAAACGGATCGCATCCGAAGGGACGCTCTCCGGATTTGATGATGTGGAGGTGGAGAAGGCGAATATTCTGATGCTGGGACCGACCGGCGTCGGGAAGACGCTTCTGGCCAAGACCCTTGCACGGCTCCTCGACGTCCCCTTCGCCATCGCCGACGCCACCACGCTGACCGAGGCCGGATATGTGGGGGACGACGTCGATTCGATCCTGGTGACGCTTCTGCACAACGCAAACTACGACATCGAGCGGGCCGAGAAGGGGATCATCTATATCGACGAGATCGACAAGATCACCCGCCGTTCCGACTCCCCTTCGATCACCCGGGACGTCGCCGGCGAGGGTGTGCAGCAGGGTTTGCTGAAAATCATCGAGGGGACCGTGGCGAACGTGCCGCCGAAAGGGGGACGGAAACATCCGGAAGCTCCGCTGGTCCGGGTCGACACGAAGAACATTCTCTTCATCTGCGGCGGTGCGTTCGACGGACTGGAGCGGATCATCGCCAAGAGGATCAGGACCGGAACGATGGGATTCGGCGTCGAGGTGCAGGATCGGGTCGAGGAGAAAGCCGACCTGTTCAAGCAGGTACAGCAGGAAGACCTTCTCTCCTTCGGACTTATTCCGGAACTGATCGGCCGCATCCCGGTGGTCGCCCCGCTGGAACCCCTCAGCGACGAGGCGTTGCGCCAGATTCTGATCGAGCCGAAGAACGCGATCGTTCGCCAGTACAAGAAGCTCTTCGCCATGGAAGGAGTCGATCTGGAATTCAGCAACGAGGCGGTCAACGCAATCATCGACGTGGCGAAATCCCGAAAGACCGGAGCCCGCGCACTTCGGGGAGTTGTCGAGGAATCGATGCTCGACATCATGTACGACCTTCCGGACCGTCAGGGTCTGACCCGTGTGATGATAACGCCCGAGTCGATCAAGCGTGAAGGGAAACCGGAATATCACTACGCGGAAGAGATTCTGATGTCGGGCACCGAATAGATTCAGGTCGGGACCGTTTCCGCAACAGGTCGCGCCACATTCGACGGGAAGCCGGACCATGATCGGGATCACACAATCGGTTGGACTCTATCTGCATCGGGGGATGCTTGCCCTTCTGGCGATCATCCCCCTCGGTTTGATCGGCCGGACCATCGAACAGGAGATACGGGCAAACGGTCATCCCGACATCGGCTGCTCCTGGTTCGGCCTTCTCTACTTCGTCCTGATCCCGCTCGAACTCTATCTGGGAGTGCTCTGGTTTATCCTCTATCTCCTGCTGAACTCAAAAGTCAGGGATCCGATCAGGCTCCCGGCATTTCTTCTCATTCTCCTGCTCGGGGCGATCCCGGGAATAGCGGGGCTATGGGCACTCTTCTTCAATTAGTGAGAGAGAGATAGCAGGATCGCCGAGGTAACGTTGAAAGGTCCATGCCCATTCGCTCTCCCTTGGTGAACCTTCGTGTCCTTGGTGCCTTTGTGGTAAAAAACACAAAGGCACCAAGGACACGAAAAAACCACAAAGTGTGCGATCCGGACTGTTCCAGGACCGGCGACACTGCGTACGCCCGTTTTCAAGCAACAGCATTACAGCCGATGAACATCTCGAAGCGAGCCGTTTACCGTCCTGCAAAGTACGCCCTGAACCTTGCCGGTCTCCTTTTCATGTTCTACACCATCCTGATATCCTTCGGCCTGCGCGTTCGTCCTTCATCTGCCGATATCTCTCAGGTTGCAGAAGAAGTTATTCCCTTGTACGGACTCTTTCTCATCCTGAGCACTGGTCTGAATTTTGTGATTGAAACGAAGCTTCAGAGGCGCACATCTTCAAAAGAATATCTTCTGCTGCTCTGCATCAACGCAATTGTGCCGATAGTGTTCTTCGCCTGTATTTCCGTTCATCATACGAGCTGAAAAAAGGAAGGGGCGAAACGATCACCGCTTCGCCCCGAACGTCACATCGGCAACCTATATCCGGTCAGCCTTCCACCCCGGCCTCCACCACGCCCAGTTCCCTGCCGACCTTCGCAAACGCCTCCACCGCCCGGTCCAGATGCTCCCGACTGTGCGCCGCCGAGATCTGCACGCGGATGCGGGCCTGTCCCTTCGGAACCACAGGATAGAAGAAGCCGATCACATAGATCTCCTCCTCAAGCAGCTTCGCGGCGAACTGCTGCGCCAGCGGGGCATCATAGAGCATGATCGGCGTGATCGGATGTTCCCCAGGAATAATATCGAACCCGATCGAGGACATCTTCTCCCGGAAGTAGTTCGTGTTCTCCTCCAGTCGGTCACGCAACTCCGTCGTCTCCGAGAGCATATCGATCACCGCAATGCTCGCCCCGACAACCATTGGCGGGAGCGTGTTCGAGAAGAGATAGGGACGCGAACGCTGCCGGAGCATCTCCACAATCTCCTTCCGTCCGGTCGTGTAGCCCCCGATCGCCCCGCCGAGCGCCTTGCCGAGCGTCCCGGTGATAATATCGACACGCCCCATCGCATTGCAATACTCCACCGAGCCTCGTCCTTTCGTCCCCATGAATCCGGCGGCATGACACTCGTCGACCATCACCATCGCGTCGTACCTGTCGGCCAGATCACAGATCTTGTCGATCGGCGCAATGATTCCATCCATCGAGAAGACCCCGTCGGTGACGATGATCTTCCGGCGGGCTCCGTCTGCATCGGCCTGCCTCAACTGCTCTTCCAGATCGGCCATGTCGGCATTTGCATAGCGGTAACGCTTTGCCTTGCAGAGACGAACGCCGTCGATGATCGAGGCGTGGTTCAGCGCGTCGGAGATGATCGCATCTTCTTCTCCGAGAAGAGGCTCGAAGACCCCGCCGTTCGCATCAAAGCAGGCGGCGTAGAGAATCGTGTCCTCGGTCCCGTGGAACTCCGCCAGCTTCCGCTCCAGCTCCTTGTGCAGATCCTGCGTCCCGCAGATAAACCGGACGCTGCTCATGCCGTAGCCGTGCGAATCGAGTGCCCGGTGGGCCGCCTCGATCACCTTCGGGTGAGAGCTGAGTCCCAGATAGTTGTTCGCACAGAAGTTCAGCACCGGCTCCGATCTCCCCTCAACTTCGATCTCTACCCCCTGCGGCGTGGTGATGATCCGCTCCTCC
>CBFGQN010000047.1:0-12674 GCA_965650895.1 uncultured Ignavibacteria bacterium
CACGCTGTAGAGACCCACCTGCGCGCTCGGATCGACGACCGCGTTGTTCGGCTCGGCGGTGACCATCAGCCAGAACGTCTGGTATGGAGTGGTGAGGTTGACGGACACCGGGCGATCGCCGCACTTGAGGAGTATGTACCGCACGTCTCGGTCGTCACCCAGAACATCGACGGTCTGCACACCGAAGCCGGTTCAGGCGAAGTGATTGAACTGCACGGAAATATCCGGAAGAATTTCTGTCAGAGTTGCAAAGAGCGCTACGACGATCTGGAACTGCTCAGCAAACGGAACCTTCAGTTATGCCACTGCGGCGGCAAGATTCGTCCGGACGTGGTCTGGTTCGGCGAGCTTCTGCCGGTCGAGGCGATCGAGCTTGCCGAACGTCGGGCAAAGGAATGCAACGTCCTCTTCTCCATCGGCACCTCTTCGGTCGTCTGGCCGGCGGCCGGCATCCCGCTGCTGGCGCTGGAGGCCGGTGCCTACGTTGTGGAGATCAACCCGGAGCAGACGCCGCTGACCCGCCACGCACACGAATCCATCCAGGCGACAAGCGGCATGGTGATACCGGAAATCCTCCGTCTGCTCCGCGAAGCAAAAATGACGACCGAATTGTCCGGATGAGAATCCGATTGCGCACCTCGCTTCTTCTTTCGGCACCACTGCTTGTGTTGTCGATCCTTCTTTCGTGTGGAAAAACGCCTGAGGGAAAGAGTCCCGAAAGGAAAGAGAGGGAAAAGAAGACGGAACTTGTCGTGGCCGGCGCCGCCTCGCTGAAGGATGCGTTCGAGGACATCGGCACAAACTTCAGCAAAGAGCATCCCGATATTCGGATTCTCTTCAACTTCGCCGGATCGAACATGCTGGCCCGGCAGATCGAAAGCGGTGCGCCGGTTGATGTGGTCGCCGTTGCGGCCGAGGAAATTCTTCGCCGACTCGACTCGGCCGGGCTTCTTCTGGACGGCTCCGAACGGATCTTCGCCCACAACCGCCTCTGCATCCTCCTCCCCGAAGAGAGCAATCTCTCCCTGGCGGACATTGCCGCACTGGGAGAAGTTCCGGCTGAACGGATCGCCATAGCCTCCGAAGGAGTGCCGGCACGCCTCTATGCCGAGGAGGCCTTGCGAAGGGCCGGACTGTGGGACCGGCTTCTCCCCCGGCTCGTCTACGGAACAAACGTCCGCCAGGTAATGAGTTACGTCGAGCAGGGAGAGGCCGACTGCGGCTTCGTCTACACCAGCGACGCACTGATCGCAAAGGGGACCCGGATCGCCTGCATCGTCGACTCGGCACTGCACCAACCGATACGGTATCCGGCGGCGATTGTGCGGGGATCGGAGCACGGGGATGAGGCGCAGATATTTCTCGACTACCTCACATCGGCTGCAGGGAAGGAAATTCTTGAACAATACGGTTTCAACCGATAGTCCTGAGAGGGCTTCTTGAAAGCAGCCTGTGTGCTCCTGTGGTCTGAGCAGTTACAGACAAGCATCAGGGAAATGCTCTACCACTTGGTGATTCTTCGTGCTCTTGGTGTCCGCCGCGGCGGATGGTGGTCGATCTCACCATCCGCTGCGGTCTTTGATGCGCCGTGGCGTGCCGACACAAAGGGCGCCAGGTACCACGAAGCACAGAGACTTCTGCAATTCGTGACTTTTAAGACACCCTCTTACCGCTACAGAACCTTCCCTTCATCGACTCTCTCCACTCTGATCCTCGGATATTCCGGCACGTGATCGGCAAAGGCAAAGTTCAGCATCTTGTAGATAAGGCGTGCGGTCAGGATATCGGGATGGGAGATTCCTTCGATCGGTGCCAGCTCCACCACGTCGAAGCCGACGATGCGGCGTCCCGACTTGATGAGGGCACGAAAGACGTCGAGCGTTTCGGCGTAGAGAAATCCGTCCGGTTCGGGAGTGCCGGTTGCCGGCATGATCGCCGGATCGAAATAATCGACGTCGAAGGTCACGTAGACCTCCTCGGCCAGCGTATCGACCACCCGTTCCTGCCACGACAGACCATACATCCCCCGGCGGATCGCATTGGCATAGAACGTGTTGACGCCGTGCGTCCGGATAAACTCCGCCTCCTCCCGGCACTGCGCCCGGATACCGACCTGCGTGATCTTTTTCGGATCCATCCGCTCGGCCACGCGGGCGGCAAAGGAGGCGTGAGAGTACTTCGACCCCTCGTAGCTCTCCCGCAGATCGGAATGGGCATCGAAGTGAAGCAACGACATGTCGGGATAGCGATCCAGGTGGGCGAGGATCGGTGCGGTGGAGATCGTGTGTTCGCCGCCGAGCGTCACCACGAACTTCCCGGCTTCGATCAGAGAGGAGACCCCTTCGGTTATCAGATCAAGCGCATCCTGATCGACCGCATCCTTGAACTTCAACCGACGAACCGTTGCGATCCCCTTGTCGAAACAGAGCTCGCGATCGAACTCGTCGTCGTAGAACTCCACGTAGGCCGAAGCGCGCAGAATCCCGCGTGGCCCCCTCCGCGTCCCCCCGCCGTAGCTGACGGTATGTTCGTAGGGAGCCGGAAGGATGGCGATTTCCGAGCTGTGAAGCGAGGAATGAAGTTCGTCGAGAGCGAGAAAATTTTTCTTTGGTCCGTATGTGCGCATTTTTTTTCGCTTCGGTTAAACGTTTCTGCGGGAAGGCGTCTGCTCCCCCCGAGACGACTGTTGTGATGAACAATGAATGATGGTTTGACGATCCACAACGAAATCTTGAGCGATGGGTAAGATACAGCGATACGTTGAATGGCGAGAATGCTCAAGATGAGTTCCCCGGTCCTGCCGATGCAGGGCCGGGGATTTTTTTTCCGGTCGCCCGGAATGACCCCACTCTTTTACTGTCTAACGGATTTGTCGCCAAACCCTGCAGCCCTTGCCGAGTCGATGTATCATTCTTTCTCAGAAAGACCGATTCTCCTCCGTTGAAATCGGAAATCACATGCACCACATAACCATACCGCGAGGTGACCTATGAAACGTTTTCGATTACTTGCTGCACTGCTCGGCTCCGGATGCCTTACCCTCTTTTTTACCGGATGCTACTCCGTTCACCACCACTATCCGGCCGGCAGCCGGACAGAGACGGTTCGCTACGTGAACGTCTCCGGATGTCGATGCGCTCCCTCAGCCGACAGGCACTACATCTCCACAATTATCCATGAGGGAGAAGAATACTGCGGGACATGCGGATATCATCTCCACACTGATCGAACGACCTGCGATGCCTGGATCGATGTTCGGCAGAGAGATCATCGACATGTCCGGAATCGGTCGTCCTGCCGGTTGGATCAGTGGAGAGACAGAGACCATGTCGCCCACGATCCGCGCAACGATCCCCACACCGATCCGGTCGACGGAACCGACAGACCTCTTGAAGACAGAGCAGATGGAGGAGTTGACGGCGTGATCGGTGTAGAGGGCGGACAGGAAGATGAGAAGATTGAAGGGGCGTTGCCCGACAGAGCGGACGGAGGGATTGATGGGGTTATCGTGGTTGAGGGGGGACAGGAGGGAGAGCGAGGGGATCTGCCCGACAGAGTCGATGGCGGAACAGATGGTGTGATCGGCGTTGACGACGATCACAAAACTGAGAAGAATGACGAATATCCGTCAGACAAAGCCGATGGAGGGATGACCGGTGAGATCACCTACCGGAACCCCGCCGAATCGGAAGAGAAGGAACCGGATACGGGCGACAGGAACGGAATGACCGAGAGGGCATCCGGAAATTCGCAGCAGATTTTGCGTGAGGGGACCGAGTCGAAGAAGGATTCCCGGAATTCGTCGTCCGATGTCGTTTCGGGGAATCCGGACAGAATGGAATCCGAGACGGGAGTTATTACCGCAGAGAAAAAACCGGAACGGATTTCAACGGCTGTTGTGAAAAACCGGCGGGAAGAAAGGCCGACCTCATCGAGATACAGAACGCCTGAGGTCAATCCGGAAACAAGCACCGAAGAAAAGAAACCGGAACGGATTTCAACGGCTGTTGTGAAAAACCGGCGGGGAGAAATCCCGGCACAGACTTCAAGCACTACCGAAAAGAAGACATCCGCGGTTGTTGAAGAAGAGAAGAAGCCGGAACGAAAGTCTACCGCCGTTGTGAGGAATCGGGAGGAGAGGCCACAGACGACAACATCAACACCTTCAACTTCCGGCAGTACAACCACAACAGTTGTCGAAGAAAAGAAGCCGGAACGGAGATCGACCGCTGTTGTGAAGAACCGGGAGGAGACGCCGCAGACGACAACGCCCTCAACGTCCGGCAACACAAGCACAACGACTACTGAAGAGAAGAAACCGAAACGGGTCTCCACAGCGGTGGTGAAGAACCGGAAAGAAGAAGCGCAATCCGCACAAAGCGGAGGAACCGCACAGCCGGCATCCCCGACTGCCGAACAACCGGCGACCAGGAATACGGCCGTATCCAGACCGGTAAGGAAAGAGGCGGGAAATCGGGGTGTGCAGAGACCAACCGAGTCGGTGAACGGCGGTACGGCTCCTGTGCAGTCTTCAACGGCGGGAAGGATTCCCTCGATGTCCGGAAACCCGCAGGTCGGATCGTCGCCGGAGGGGAGCGTCAATCCCCAGTAAATTCAGGAACAGGCATCAGCTATCGAAAAAGAGCCGGAGAGATATTGATTCTCTCCGGCTCTTCCCGTTTTCTCCTGCACATTCCTTCGTGAATTGTCGTTGCGGCGAACTGCGGTATGTGTGCTGATTTACCACAAAGGGTACAAAGAGACCCCCAAGGGGAGGCTCTATGCCGGAAACTGCACGGTGACGATCCGCTTATTCTCCTTTGCGAACCAGTCGGTCCCCCGCAGGTCGATATCGAGGATCCGGATATCGGCATCGGGGAATCGATTGACGGCATGGTCCATCTCATCGGTCAAGGCCCCTCCTTTCAGCGCAACGATCTTGCCGTCCGGTTTCAGCAGGGGTTTTGCCCAGGTCATCAGGTCGACCAGCGGAGCGACCGCGCGGGCTATCACGACATCGTAGGCATTCACATGGCGTTCCTCGTTTGCCAGCTCCTCGGCTCTGTTGCGAATGGAGTGCAAACCATGTTTTGCGATATGGGAGGCCAGCATCGACGTCGTGCGAACCTTTTTTGCGATGGAGTCGAGCATCGTCACATCCAGTTTCGGCAGAGCGATCTTGATCGGAATGCCCGGAAGCCCGCCGCCGGAACCGATGTCCAGAAGATGGCCGGTCTCCGGAATCAGTCCCATCAGAACAGGAGCGATCGAGTGGAGCAGATGCCGGTCCCAGAGATGTTCGGTATCCCGCCGGGAGATCAGGTTGATCTGATCGTTCCAGTAGAGAAGATCCTGGGCGTAGCGTGTGAACTGTTCCATCTGCTCGTTGGAAAGGGGGAAACTGTTCACCGAGCAGATCGACCAGAACTCTACCGGATCCATTCCCCCGGATCCCCCGCCGGCATCTTCACGCGTTCCCCTGCCGGGTTTCCCTCTTCTCTCGCCCCGTTCATCCGGAGTTCTCCGGCTATCGTACGTTCTTCTCCCCTTCCCCTCCGGGTTTCTCCCACCTCCCGATCTTCCCTTTGATCCCCCTCTCTCCCCTTCGGAACCGCTCCGTCCTCTCTTCTGTTCTCTCCTCTCATCTCTGCGAGTGTCTTCGGCATCCTTTCGCCTACTCTCCGGTCTTCCCATCCCCCGTCTCTCTCCCCGTCTCTCTCCCCGTTCCGATTGATCCCTTCCTCTTCCCCCCGTTCCTCCTTGCCGAGTATCTTTTTCCCCTTTTCCTCTTTTCCCTCTCCCCTCTCCCTCTTCCTTCCTCCACCCGGAATGCCCCCCACGACTCTCCCCTCGCTCCTTCATCCTTCCAGTCCCCGTCGTACTCCTTGTCCCCTTCGTGCCCCTCGTCCCCTTTCCTCCCCCTTTCATCCCTCTGGATTTCTCCATCACTCTTCCACCTCCACCGGCGACTCAACGTCCTGCACCAGATCAAGTCGTCGCAACTCTTCGTACAGCTTTGCCGCATTCTCCCCGGCCAGCGGGACAAGAGGTTCCCGGTATTCGATTTCGTCGAACAGGCCCATCATGCCGAGGGCGGCTTTAACCGGGACAGGGTTGGATTCGATAAAGTTCAGCCGCATCAGATCGAACAGGCGCAGATGAATCCGTCGCGCCCTGGCGAAGTCTCCCGCAAGTCCGAGCCGAACCATTTCGCCGAACTCGTGGGGCGCCTCGTTGCTGACGACGGCGATGACTCCGCGGGCACCCATCGCCAGCAGAGGGAGTGTCAGCGAATCCTCTCCGCTGTAGAGAAGGAAGCCTTCCGGAGCGTGAAGCATAATTTCGCAGCACTGATCGAGATCGGCCGAGGCCTCCTTGATGGCGGCAATGTTCGGGAACTCGTTGGCCAGCTTCAATGTGGTGGCGGCGGTGATGTTGCTGCCGGTACGCCCCGGGACGTTATAGAGAATCAGGGGAAGATCGGGAACCGCTTCGGCGACGGCGGCATAGTGGGCATAGATACCCCGCTGGGAGGGCTTGTTGTAATACGGGGAGACGAGAAGAACGCCGTCGACGCCGAGACCGGCCGCCTCCACGGTCAGGTGGACCGTGTCGGAGGTCACGTTCGATCCCGTCCCGGCGATCACCTGCGGACGTTTCTCCCCGGCCCGCGCGGCATGTTCCACCGTTCTGGAAATCAGTTCGACCTTTTCGTCGAAGGTCATCGTGGCACTTTCGCCGGTCGATCCGCAGACGACCAGCGCCTCGACACCCCCGTCGATCTGATACTCCACCAACCGGTCGAACGAGGCGAAGTCGATCCGTCCGTTCTCCTTGAAGGGAGTGGCCAGAGCCGTGCCGGTTCCTTCAAACAATCTCTTCATCTTCAGCTTACTCCGTGGTTCTGAATGGTTTCTCCAGTCTGTTTTTCTCCCTCTCCCATACCGATAATCCGCTCGAACACATCATCGAAGCGGTAGATGCCGGGAGCGGCCCCCACGATCCACTCCGCTGCGGCAAGGGCACCGAGGGCAAATCCGGAACGGTTCCGGGCGCGGTGAACGAGTTCGATGGTATCGGCCTCGGAATCCAGCGTTACAACGTGTGTGCCGGGGGTGGCTCCGACGCGGCGACTGGTAAGGTGCAGGGCTTCGGGGGAGATTCGCCCGTGCGATGTCTCGGTCAGGATTTCCGATTTCCGCCCGATCGCTTCGAGAAGGATCTCCGCAATCGTCCGGGCCGTTCCGCTCGGCGAATCTTCCTTCCGCGTGTGGTGTTCCTCGTGAAGGGCAACATCGTAATCGGAAATATTCTCCATCAGTTCCGCAGCCCGGCGAACAATGCGGAAGAAAGCCTGGACGCCGACTGAGAAATTGGAAGCCCAGATCAGCCTTCCGCCCCGCCGTTCGACCTCCTCCCGAACATCGTCCAACGCGTGAAGCCATCCGGTAGTTCCGACAACGATCGGCACTCCCCACGCCAACACCCGCCCGATGTTACCGAGGACGACATCCGGGAGAGTAAACTCGATGACGGCATCGACCGGCACATTGGGCCGCTCCCCGGGGAGGGGATGCTCGGCATCGTAGCGGAGCACGATCTCCACGCCCGATGTCGGAGCCAGTCGTTCGATCTCCCGCCCCATTGCGCCGGAGGCTCCGATCAGCGCGATGCGGAGCGGTTGTTCCTCTCGTTCATTCACCGTTTCGTTCATCATAAGAGGGAGAAGATACGGAATCGCAAAGAAGAGATTTCACGAGACGAGACGTGCATGCCCGCCCGGCTCTTCGTAACTTTGGCGTATGCCTGGACTGACGCCACTTTCGGAAATCAAGCGGATACTGATATCCCGCACGGATGAACTCGGGGACGTGATCCTCACGCTCCCCCTGTCGGTCGCCATCAGGGAAGCTCTTCCCGATGTCGAGCTCGCATTTCTCGTCCGCCCGTATATCTCCCACATTGTCCACCGGATACGGGAGATCGACCACGCTTTCACGCTTCCCGAGTCGGGGAAGGGACTGGAGATCTTTCGCCAATACAAGCCGGACGCCGTAATTTTCGCCAAACCGGAGTTCCGACTTGCTCTGGAGGCGGTTCGGGCCGGGATCGACGTTCGTATCGGTTCGGGATACCGCTGGTATTCCGGCCTTTTCACGCGGTGGGTCTATGACCGGCGCACGGATCGGGGAAGTCACGAGGCGGAGTTTGAGCTGAATATGCTGGGTCCGTTGATTCCCGGCACGTTTGAACCGGAAATGCCCGAACTTCCGCCGATGGAAGAGGCTGCCGGCGAGGCCCGAGCACACCTGCAAGGGGCGAAGATCGACGGACCCTACGTGATTATCCATCCGGTCGGCAAACCGTCGGTGCTCCCCTATCCGATCAGCCGCTTTGCCGAAGCCGGACGTATGCTGCTGGAGGCCCGTCCCGACCTTTCCATCGTCATCACTTCCGGTCACGGTGAACGACCGATTGCCGAAGAATTAAGGAAGGGAATAGGGCAGGATAATCGAACGGCCATTATCGACACGCTTTCGCCGAACGGCGTCAGTGAACTGCTGCGGGGGACCGCATGTTTTCTGAGCAGCGCCTCCGATGGCGCCCATCTGGCGGCTCTGGTCCGCTCCCCGGTCGTCGCTCTGTTTCCGGGGGGGCCGCCGAACTGGCCGCAACGACGGGCTCCGATCGGTCCGAACGTCACGACGCTGACGCCTGAAGAGGGAGAACCTGTTCCTCCGGGTACCACGGTAAAAGGGACAAATCCGATAAACGTTATCGCCCGCATCGCACCGCAACGGGTTGCCGAGGCCTGTCTTGAACAATTGAGACTCTCCTGAAGGGGAAAGTGGGGGGAAGATGAAACTTGATCCGGGTCGGTGCGTCACACCCGCGTTCCTGGAAAATCCTGAGAAATTCAATTAGATTGGACAATGACCATGTATTCATTCCTGAAATCAGCAACCGGCAATCTCCGCAGAGGTGCAGGCCTCGCCGCCCTCCTCCTGTTCGGTATGGTCGGTCTTACAGCTTCAACAAGCAACAAAACGGGGACGCATGAAGCGGCCCTTCGGACGGTTTCCAACGATGCATTCAGCTACGGCGAGAAACTCACCTTTGCGGTGAAATACAAGTTTATTACGGCCGGATATGCGGTGATGAGCGTCGATCCGAAGGCAACCACCGTCAGCAACCGTCCCTGCTACGATATCAAGTTCACAATGCGGACCACCAACAGCTTCGACAAGATCTTCAAGGTACGGGATACCTACCGGACCTGGGTCGACGTCGATGGAATCTTCCCCTGGAAGTTCCAGCAGCAGGTCCGCGAAGGGGACTACAAGAAAGATTTTTCGGCAAACATCGACCAGAAGGAAAAGCTGGCGCGGACCACAAAGGGGACATTCGATACTCCGGAATACGTTCAGGACGTTCTGAGTGCCTTCTATTACACGCGCGCCTACGACATCGGGAGCATGAAAGCAGGGCAGAGCTTCACGCTGAAGAACTTCTACGACAAGAAGACGCATGAACTGAAAGTGAAGGTTCTGGGGAAAGAGACCATTTCGGTAAAGGCCGGAAAGTTCCGATGCATCAAGGTGGAGCCGATGGTGAAGGAGGGAGGACTGTTCAAGAGTGAGGGGACGATCACGATCTGGCTGACCGACGACGACCGGAAGATGCCGGTCAAGGTCAGCACGAAAGTGGCGATCGGCTCGATCGACAGCGAATTGATCTCCTATGAAGGAGTCAAGGGTGCGGTCGCTGCAAAGGTGGACTGATCCCGACGGATTTAACGGATACAAAAAGATGAGGGGAAGACCAAACGGTCTTCCCCTCTCCATATCATCTCCTCCCCTTTTATCCATCCCGATTTTTCACCAGCATCTCCATCACAACCTCCCCCTTGTCCCCCTCGAATCCCCTTGCACAGTAACAACCAATCCCGTAGCCTTGTTTTCGACGCGACATCGAAGGGAATCATCATCAGAATATCACAATGCGATCATCACATTCATTCTGTCTCGTTTTAACGCTTGCCCTCCTCCTCCCCTCGTGCGGAACAACCGATCCCCCTTCAACACGCAATACCATGCAGGCCATCATCGACGGAAAGACCTGGACCGCTACGGAAATCGAGGCACGCCGGGAAGGAAGCAGGATTGTCGTGGAAGGAAGTTCGGCCATCGGTACGCTGGTCAGAGTGGTGTTCGATGCCGATACGGTCGGCCACTATCGGCTGGGGGAAGGGAGAAGCGAAGCCGTCCTGGTCGACGAATTTACCGAGTGGACCGCCTACGGCTTCGGGAGCGGAAGCGGGATGATTTCGGAGATTGACGGAGAACGGGTTGCCGGTTCCTTCGGCTTTCGGGGGAAGGATACGAGCGGCATTGCATCCGACAGAGAGATCGCAAGCGGGAAATTCGACGTCGATTTCGCGGACTGACAGGTTTGCCTGCGGTTAACTTCTGTCATGATACGACATCGCCGAGTTCTCTATCTTGGCATGCCCGTTTCGACTCCGGACCGGAGATTTTTTTCAATGATCTATATGAACCGCCAGAATTCCATAATGCGCCTTCTCTTCGCCATACTTCTCCTGCTCGGCTTCGGCGGGACCCTTTCCGCGCAGATTTATCCGGTGCAGACCGATCTGCGGAAGGAAGGACTGAAAGGACCGGTGCAGGCGACCGTGACGGTGACCCGCACCTATTCTCCGGCAGCGGAACGGTGGGAACCACTCCAGGTGAAAGTCGTCAGCACGTTCAATGAGAAAGGACAGATTCAGCGAAGACGCACATTCCTGCAGCACACTCCCTCGACAACCTCCCTCTTTACCTACGACAAGGAATCCGATTCACTGCAACCGGTCCTTGAACTGACGGCCGGGGAAGGAACAGGAGGCGACTCGGCCCGATTGATTCTGGACGAGAGTTTCATCTACCGCGCCGACGGAAAGATCGAGATAGAAGTCGAGCGGAACCTTCAGAGCGGAAAGACGACCCGACATCAGTATACCTATGCAGGTTCCAACCCGACGCACCGGGTGGAGTACGACTCGGCAACCGGAGCGATCACTGCCGTTGAAGAGTTCTTCTACATGGCAGGGAACAAACCGAGAGGCTCCACCATCCGCCGTTTCGATCCTTCAACCGATCCGGTCCGCTCGCTGAAGGATACCGCGGCGGTTCCGGACGAGCGGATCGCCTACGATTATACTTCCTACGTGTATGGCGACACGACGACACCGGTCATCTTCTGGAAGTGGGAGTACGGCAGGGATACGGTCGTGGACCGACAGGAAGTACAACGCTTTCTTGAAGACGGAACCCTGATGGCAACGATCGTGCAGACGTTCAAGAACCGGAAGATCGTCCACTCCCGCTCGCAACTCTTCAACGAGTACGGCGATCCGGTCTCCAGTGCCGACTCGTTCGGCAACGACACCACCTATCAGCGGGCCTTCGACTATATCTATGACGAATCGGACGACCGAGGGAACTGGACGGTCAAACGACAGTACACGGCGGCAACTCCCGGATCGACCACATCGGACGAACGACTCCTCCTCTACAGAACGGACAGGACGATCCTCTACCGCGAAGAGTAAATTGTTCTCCCCTTCTCCAAACTCTACGAACTCTATAAACTCCAGGAACTCTCAACCCCCACCACCATCGCCCCGATCAACGCGCTGTCGTGACCGAGAGCCGCAGTGCAGAGGTCGATCCGGTCGAGCGGGATATAGAAGACATGCTCTTGCAGTCTCGACCGGACCGGACCGATCAGATCATCTCCGGCAAGGGAGAGTCCGCCGCCGAGAACGATTCTCTCCGGGGAGAGGACGTGAATCAGCGATCCGAGACCGATCGCCAGATATCGGGCCATGTCCAGCCAGATATCGGTTCCCGCACGATCTCCCTCGCGGTATCCGGCCAGCACCGTCTCCGCTGTGATCCGGTGAAGTTCTCCTCCGGCAAGTTCCAGCAATCGCTCCCCTTTTTCAGGGTCGGTCTCCGCCAGCCCGCGCGCGCGCCGGGCAATGTTTGTCCCGCTTGCCATCCTCTCCAGACATCCCCGGTTGCCGCAGTCGCAGAGAGGTCCGTCGGTCTGTACGGTGATGTGGCCGACTTCTCCTCCACCGGAGGCGGCCCCGTGAACCAGCCGACCGCCGATGATGACTCCTCCGCCGATTCCCGTGCTGAGCGTCAGGTAGAGAAACGGATCGGCCTCTTCCCCTTTCCCCCAGCGATATTCGGCAAGAGCACCAAGATTCGCATCGTTGTCCAGTCGGGCGGGGGCGTCGAACGCCCGGCCGAGCATCGCCGCCAGGGAAAGATCCTTCCACCGGGGCAGATGGGGGAAGTTGACGACGATTCCCTGTTCGTGATCGAGCGGGCCGCCGATGGAGATGCCGAGAGCTTCCGGCCGTTCACCCCGAAGCAACGCCCTCCCCCGCTCGACAACCACCGGAATCACCCCTTCGGGGGTACGAGGTTCCGGAACCGGGAACTTATCAACACGATGCAGTTTTCCGTTGCGGCTGAACTCCTCCCGCTCCGCAACGCCGAGCGCGATCTTCGTCCCCCCAATATCGACCGCCAGAATTTTTCCGGAACCCATCACACCCCCTTCCGTAGGTTTGCAGCTTCGGTGAGAAAAAGGACCGGCGG
>CBFGQN010000048.1:0-12577 GCA_965650895.1 uncultured Ignavibacteria bacterium
ACGCTCGGGGTGGTGGCGACGAGGATTGCGTTGATCTCCCGGTCGGTCACGTCCATCCCCCTGACCAGGGTCATTCCTTCAAGCTCGATCAACTCCGGAGGAAGAAGTTCCTTCCACAGATCCAGGTTCATCCGTTCAGACTTCAGCCGCTGCAGTTCTTCTCTGGAGAGCGTCGGCAACTCCCCCTTTCTGACCAGACGGCAGAACTCCATATCGAACGTCAGCTTGAAACTTCTGTCCAGTCCGGTCTGCTCGTCACGCACGGTCACGATCGGTGAGTAGCTGAACTCTTCCTGCAACCCGTAGAAGTGGCTGAAGACGAAGTGATAGGCGTTCATCGCCTTGTTGACCGGGCTTGTCTTTTCATCAGCCCTCAACTCTTCATCGAACTTTTCCATGATGCCGAGTCGTTCGAATTCGGCGGAGGCATAGATGTTCCGCATGACGTAGGGAGGAGTCACCCCCACATAGGTGTCCAGACCGGGATTCCAGGAGACGACCAGATCCATCAGGCGACCGATCAGTTCCCTGTGACGTTCCACCGTCTCGGGCTTCACCGTCGATCCGCAGAGTGCCGGAACGGCCTCGATCATCGCCAGAAGTTCCTTCGCGACGTTCGAGCGGATGGGGAGATCGGCCTGGACCATCTCGCGCCAGTAGTCGATAAGGGACTGAAAACTCAATCTTCTCTCAAAGGGAAATATTGTTGTCGGCTGATTCATCGTGTGGTTCTGTTCTTTGTTCAATTATCCGCGGGTATCCGCAAGACCTGCATCGTTTCGTCCGCTCAGTGACGAAAGGCCCGCATTATCCGTGCCGCAATGAAAGAGAAGACATCCGGTCGGTGTCTCTATTTAACACATTCCTCATATAGATTCCATAAAGATTTGCCCTTCCTCCGGCTTATTGCGGAAGAAGGGCTTCAATCAGGAGAGGAAGGAGGGAATCAGCAGGTTTTCGCAGAGGTTCAGGCAAACAGTTCCTGTTCCCCATCTCCGTGCGGATCGGGTTCCGTCCGGGAGATGATCTTCGCTCCGACGGCATCCCCCCAGACGTTGACGGTGGTGCGGGACATGTCCAGAAGGCGGTCGATGCCGAGAATCAGACCGATACCGGCAATCGGCACCAGAACTTCCCCTCCCCCCATACTCTGATTGATCGCCGCAATGATCACCGGCATCAGCACCAGCGATGCCGACGGAATTCCGGCCGCCCCGACGGCGGTCAGCGTGGCGGTGACGGCAATCACGATGTTCTGCTCGATTCCAAGCTGAATGCCGTAGGCCTGGGCAATGAAGACGACGGCGACCGCCTCGAATAACGCCGTTCCGTCCATGTTGATCGTGGCCCCGAGCGGCAGAACGAATCCGGCCGCCTTCTTGCTGCACCCCCCCTCCTCGATTGCCGCATCGATCGTCACCGGAAGCGTGGCCGAACTGCTGTCGGTTCCGAATGCCGTCATCAGAGCCGAACGCATCCGGTGCATGAAAATGAAGGGATTGCTCTTGCCGAATATCCAGAGGATCAGCGGCAGGACGATCAGTCCGTGAATCGCCAGACCGGCAAGAACCGTCGCCACGTAAGCGAACATTCCCCCGGCATAGGATCCCAGACCGATCCGGGCAATCGACCAGGCGACCAGGGCAAAGACCCCCACCGGAGCAAGGAGAATCACCACGTGGACCATCTTCGTCATCACCTCGAAGACGGCGTCGAAGAAACTGACGATGATTCCCTGTTTTCGTCCCACCGTCGTCAGGACGATGCCGAAGAAGATGGAGAAGAAGATGATGGGGAGGGCGGAGATCAGAGAGCTGTTGCCGAGAACGACTTTCTTTGTGGTCTTCCCCCCTTCAGTAGTCTCCACCGTGGCATCATATGTTCCGGAAATTCCAGCGGCGGCGGCCACAGGATTTGTCGGAATCATCTGTCTGACAATCTCAAGTATAGCAGGTCCGAAACCTTTCGGCCCTTCCTGAACTTTCGATTGAACCGAAACATTCTCCGTAAACTCTTTCTCGGCTCGTTCCCGCTCTTGCAGACCGACAAATTTTCCGGGTTGAATAACATTCACCAGCGTCAACCCGATCACCACCGCGATCAGCATCGTGGAGAAGTAGTAGACGAAGGTCTTTGCACCGATACGCCCGAGCCGCCGGAAGTCTCCGACCGAGGCGACGCCGACGATGACCGAGGAGATGATCAGCGGGACGATCATCATTTTCAGCAATCCGAGGAACAGATCGTTGCCGATAAAATCGAGCGAGTCGATCATCCCGCTGTAGAAGGTTCCATCCTCCCCTCTGAATCCGTAGAGCCACTCTCCGAAAATCGCTCCGAGAACGAGACCGAGAAGAATGAGCAGGGTGACCATCCAGGTTGATTTTTTTCGTCGCCCGTCCCGGGGACGACGTTCGGGTTCTCTGGTGTAAAACATAGATTCCGATTGTTGTGAAGAGATTGCGTGACGGTCGGCGAAGATACGGCGGAGAGAAAGAGCAGGGAAACTCTCGTTGAACGGAAGTGAAAACCGTAACTTTGTCGGTTTCGTTCGGTTTGTAGTGATGATTGCGATGAAGCCTGCACGGATTTCCATACGGTTTTTTCTGACGGGATTGCTCCTTGCAATGTCCGCCGTGCGGCTCTGCGCGCAAACGCTTCCGGCTTCCGCCGGGACCGAATTCTACGTAGGGATGCCCTTTTTCGGCCTTATCGAGAATGCCAGTCTCCGCCTGAGCGTCTCGGCTGTCGCTCCGACCAACGTCAGACTGGAATTTCTTGAGACAGGAGCCGTTCAGTCGCAGTTCGTGGCGCCGGGGACTCCGTGGGAATTCACCATCGCCCGCTCAACCATCGTCTTCGAAGGGCAGAGCGAGGGACGCACAAACAGAATTATCCGGATCACATCGGACCGGCCGGTCGTCATCCACGCTTCGCAGGATGCCCCCTGGTTCACCGACATGTGGGTCGTCCCGCCGGTCTCCCAGGCCGGACGGGACTTCCGATTGATGTCGGTCTGGAGCATAACTTCATACGGCGGTGTGGCGATGGCGATCGCCACCGAGGACAACACGGAGGTCAGGATCACGCCGACCGTCCCGACATCCGGCGGACATCCGGCCGGATTCTCCTACGGCATCACGCTCCAGAAGGGAGAGGCGTGGCAGGTTGTCCCGCTGCGGCCGGATCTCACCGACATGAGCGGCACCCGGTTCGAGAGCGACAAACCGATCATGTTGATCGGAGGGCACGCCGGAACAATGATCGAAGACGAGGGGGCGGCAAATCCTCTGGCCGAATCCTTTACGCCTACTCCCCACTGGGGAACCGAGTTCCACAGCGTCGCAACGCCGAATCGTGAGATCGGCTATTACAAGATCCTGGCGAACAGGGACGGAACGCAGGTGAAGGTCAACGGTGTGGAGATCGACGTTCTCAACGCCGGAGAAAGCCTCATCCACAAGAATCCGAATCCGGTCGACATCACGACGAACGAACCGGTCACCGTCGCACAACTCACCTTCAGAAAACGGGATTCGGTGCATGGAAGGCCGACCGGCGATCCCTCGATGACGCTCCTGCAACCTTACGGCGCCTGGGCAACGGAATACCGGTGGGTCACGCAGGATCTTCCCCCGCGCCTTGACGGGGCAAATCCGACCATACGAGTCCCCTTTGCCAGCTACATGATGCTGACCGCCCCGGCAGACTTCACCGATTCGATCTACTTCGATAACGTCGATATCTCCGGCTTCTTCAATATTCTCCACACCGATCCGGAGTGGAAGACGGCGGTTCTGCCGGTCTATCCGGGGGAACATCATCTTGTCTCCTCTGTTCCGGTCGCCGCGCAACTCGTCGCCTACAGCGACTTCGACGCCTACTTCACTCCGGCCGGATACAGGATTCCGAAACCGCTCCGGCTGAAGCCGGTCTCCGCCCGGACCTGCGCTCCGGTTCTCGACACGGTCCTGGCCCTGCGGAACTTTGCCGACTCAGCCCTGAGACTCGACAGCATCCGGTTTTCCGGAATTGACGTGGAGGCAGTCTCCCCGCAGTTTCCGGCAACGATCAGCCGACTCGGCATGAGCGGACTGCGGGTGCGGATCGCCGTGCCGACCTCGGGAGAAGTCCGGGGATCGATCTATCTCTACACATCGTCCGATCCGGTTCCGTACCGGATTCCGGTTCTCGTGCGGCACGAAACCGTTGCCGGAAGTTTTTCGGTCGCGACCATCGATTTCACAAATGCAACCGACGAGAGACCGGTGATCGACACCATCGTCCGCTACCGGAACGACGGAGAGATTCCCCTGACGATCCGGAGCCGGGATATCGCTCCTCCCTTCTCCCTTCTCTCCCCTTCCCTGCCGTTTACGTTGCAGCCGGGAGAGGAGACGGAGCTTCATCTGCGATTCGCTCCCGATTCGATCGACAGGTTCACGGGCGAACTCCTTCTGGAGACGGGGCCGTGCGATCTGGCTTCGACGCTCGGACTGATCGGGAGGCGGACGGACAAGCCGGAGATCGCCGTCGAGGTCGGCGAAATGCCGCGGCTTCTCTGTCCGGATGAGGAACCGGGCGTTGTCCGCGTTGTGATCTACAGTCGGGGAGGAGCGCCGGTGGTGATCGATTCGGCCAGGATCGGCGGAGAAGCAGGAGAGGATTACGTTCCGGAGAACCATCCTGCCGGTGCGGTCATTCTCCCGGGAGATTCCCTCGTTTTGAGATTGCGTTTCAATCCGGGCGATACCGGGATCCGTGAGGGACTACTGAGACTGTTCCACAACGTCGAACCCGGTTTCTCCGATGTCGAGTTGAACGGACGGAAGGATTCGGTCCTTCTGGAAGTCTCCCTTCCGGAAGTTGACTTCGGAACGATTCTTCTCTGTGACGGGACAGACCGTCGGGAGATCACTCTCTACAATCGCGGGACGATCCCGCTTGATCTGGATGGGCCGGCGCTGCAGAACGGCAGCTTCGATCTGGAAGAGATTGACGAGACAATCCCCCCGAACGACTCCCTTCGGCTGACGCTGATCTACAGACCGGGAGTCGCAGGTGAGCTCCGGGACACGCTTCTGATCGATGCCTCCCCGTGCGATATAGAGAAACGGATTCCAATTCACGCCATCATTGTCGGCCCGTCGCTGGCGGTCGACCAGACCGGGATCGACTTCGGTCTGCTGAGCAACTGCGATGATCCCCGCACATTGAAGCTCCGCCTGACGAATGACGGGGAGATTCCGGACACGATCACCACGCTCCTCCTCGACGGCACGGAGTTTATTCTTGCCCCCCTCGCCGATTCCACACTTTCGCCCGGAGAGTCCACAGACATCGCCGTCACGTTTTCTCCCGACGATACAGGAACGTTCGAAAGGGAATTGACGATCCGCTCGGAACCGTGCGGGATCGAGCTGAAGGTGCTGTTGCGGGGCGAGTATCGTCGCGTGGAGGTCGATCCGGCTGTCGAGGATATTGATCTCGGCACATTCCTGCCGGGAGAATCGGATCAGGGAGAGACGGTGCTGCGCAATACCGGAGATCTCCCGGTGACGATTGATGAGATCGTCTTCGACGATCTCGGCGGCAGGCTGCAACGCATCTCTCCTCCCTCCGGAACGGTGATCCCTCCGGGGGACTCGGTCAGACTTGTCTTCGCCTACACATCGGAGAACGCAGAAGGAGTCGAGGCCGGGATAACCGTTACGTTCCGGCAGGGATGTCCGGAACCGATCGGCTTTGCCGTCGGTGGAGAACCGGGGACGATACCTTTGCATCTTTTTGTCCCCTCGTCATCGGGCCTTGTCGACCAGACCGTGCCGGTCCCGCTATACCTTGAGAATCCGACGGGATTCCGGGGAAGGATCAGATTGCGTGGAGAACTGCGGTGGGAATACCGGAATCTTTACATGAAAGGGACGAATCCGGTTCCGAGCGGGGGGAATATCACAATCGAATCGGACACGATCACCGGCTCCAACCGGATTGTTCACTTCCTCTACGAAGGAGAACTCCCCCTGGCCCCCCCGAATCTCCTCGCCGAACTAAAGCTGCTGGTCCTGCTCGGGACGGACGACAGCACACTGATCGATCTGGAGGTTTTCGAGATCGTCCCCCTCTCTCCGGAAAACACATTGCAACTGACGACCGACGGCGGCATCTTCGCCACACTCGGCATCTGTCCGGTCGACGGTGAGCGCTTTGTCCGGATCGACGAACCGATCCGGGCGGCCAGAGTGGTGCCGAATCCGGTTGACGACTATCTGGAAATCGAACTGGTCTCGAACGTTGAGACGGAAGGAGAACTATCCCTCTACGACAACGGCGGACGGGAAGTCCGGCGGAAAGCGTTCCGCATCCGGCAGGGAACCCGAATCCTCGGTCTTTCGGTCGATGATCTTCCTCCCGGACTCTATCATTACATTATTGCCGTCGGAACCGATCGGATTACCGGCGAGGTACTGATCCGACGCTAAGTGCGGAAAGATTTCCGTTGCGTCAGCGGGAGATCGTTGCAGATTGCACCATTGATCGAATATCATTCACAACCGCATCCGGATATTCTTGACTCTGTTCCGGATGTCGTGCCCAACACCGGAGTGACCTATGGCAGATCGCTACATTCGACTTGCATTCGCCCTCATTGCGCCGGCTCTCCTCTCTGCTCTCCCTTCCGCAGTCGTTGCGCAGACAATGGCCGGGAAGGAATTCGTCGTTGCCCTCCCCTCTCTCTGGCGTCAGGCCGATCTTCTGCCGATCGGCAACTTCCAGATCACGATCATGTGCAGTCGACGCACCAATGTGACGGTGAAGTGGTCCGGACCGGACGGGGGTATCGTCGATCAGGGGACCATCGAGGCGGGGAACCGTCTGACGATCCAGCCGCCGAGGTTTCCGGTCGTCAACCTAATCCAGAAGAACAACGATCGCGATACCGTGGTCGTCAATCAGCGTTCATTCCACATCCAGACCGATCAGCCGGTCTCGGTCTTCGCGCTGTACGATCAGTACGACACCTCCCACATCACATTCCGAAGCAAGACGGAGATGTGGGGAGTTCCTCCGATACAGACGTACGACACCTCCTACATCATGAACGTCGTCAGCAGCGACACGCCGGGACGAAAGACCGGATTTCTGATCATCGCCGCTGAAGATGGAACTGTAGTCGACTTCGATCCGACGGCCCGGTGGGGCTATGTCAGTCCGGAGACGCCGGTACCGGGACACGTCGAGTTGAACAGATATCAGGTCTATCAGGTACTCTCCTGGGCAAACGGAGGGAACCTGTCGGGAACGACGATTCGATCGAACAAGCCGATTGCGGTCATGTCTTTCAGTCTCGGGACCTCCATCGACGGGGAACGTTCATCCACACTGGCCGAATTTCTCCCCCCTGCCTCTCTCGGAGGGAAAGAGTTCTATACCGCTCCGTTCGGCACTCAATCCTCCTCAAGAGTCAAAGTCGTCGCCTTCGACGACGACACCCGCATCTCGGTCAATGGGATTCTTCTGAAGACATTGAACCGGACCGAACGGTACACTATCGGAGTCGACGGTCCTACTCATATTTCTTCAACCAAACCGGTTGTCGCCATGCAGTTCTCCCGCAGCGGAGATGTTGAAGGGACCGACACCACGCTCTTTCCCGATCCCGATAGTCCGACGGAAGGGGTGGTGGTCCGGACACTGATCGGCAACCCGGCCATGGCATGGCTTCCGCCGGTCGATCAATACAAACCGACCCTGCAATGGACAAATCCGCTGGTGGAGCACAGGCGGGCAAAGATCAACTCCTCCGATCCCTCCCTTTTTCTCTATCCGTGGCACCACTACGCACTCATCACCGCGCCGACCTCCGCTCTGGCCTCGGTCAGGATCGACGGGCAGCCGGTAAACTTCCAGTTTACCCACGTCGATGGAGAGTTCGCCTCGGCCGTCGTTCCCGTCCTCCCGAAACAGCATCTCCTCACCGCCGACGCCCCGGTCATGTGCATCCCTTACGGCTTCGCATGGGATGACTCCTACGCCTTCGTCTCCGGCGAAGCGCTCCGGTCGATTGCATTCCTCAGTACCGATTCGATTGTCGCTTCGACCTGCGATACGCTTCTGGATGTCTTCTTCGACATCGAGAACAAAGGGAACAACAACTTCCGCATCGACTCGATCAAGGCCGACGGCATCGAGATCGTCAACATTCAGGACCCCATCGGATTCCCGACCGAGATGCCCCCGGGACGGCAGCTCCCGGCGCACATCCTCGTCCGAATGCCGCAGCCGGGAACCTATATCGGAACGTTTCGCATCTATACCGATGCAAACAATCAGGCGCTGCTTGAACTTCCCTTCCGGGTAACGCGAGACAGTGCAAAACTCTCGTATCCGCAGAGCATCGACTTCGGGCAAATCGCCGCTGACGAAACCTCCACCGACACGACCATCACCATCACCAACGACGGAGAAACCGATCTGACGATCACTTCCCTCTCAATCGATGATCCCCGGTTCCAGATCCTTGATCCGTCTCCTCCCCTGACCATCCCTCCCGGCGGATCGCGCACCGTCGGCGTTCGCATCACCCCGCGCGCCGGTGTCCCCGAACGAGGAACCCTCACCATCATCGGCGAGCCCTGCTTCACCCCCGTCTCCATCGACTTCTCCGGGTTCCAGGGAGCCGGACCGCTCATCGGTACGCCACGATCCATCCAGTTCCCTCCCTTCCTCTGCGATGCGCCGGAGTTCACCGACACCACCATCGTCCTGACCGCCATTGGTGACGAACCCCTGAGCATCGACAACATCGCCATCACCGGACAGAACCCCGCCATGTTCTCACTGATCCGCAACCCCGCTCCGCTGACCATCGCACCCCAGCAGAGCGACTCGCTCATCATCCGCTATACGCCGACGACCTTCGGCCTCCACCGCGCGATGCTCGACATCCGATCCAACGCTCGCAACGCCACCGATCCGCTGCAGATCTCCCTCGCCGGCAGACTCGACACCGCCATGATCCTGCCGAACCGCAGGACCATCGACTTCGGACAGCTCCTCGACTGCGACGATCCGATCGAACTGCAACTCGGACTGACCAACGGCGGGACCGTCGACGCGAACGTTGAGGGCATCATCGAAGGAGATCAGGGCTTCGCGCTGACGCAGAGCGATCCGTTCATCGTCCCGGCGATCGGCACCGAGCGGGTGGTCACCCTCCGCTTTGCTCCCGAGAGTGACGGCGACTTCACCGCCACGCTCCGTCTGCGCGGAGAGCCGTGCGGCATCGATGAGATCGTCACGCTCAAGGGATCGCGTCGCTCGGCTTCGCTCACAGCCAATCTGCCGCAGATCGACTTCGACACGGTCTATCTCTGCGACGGGGCGACATCACGCAGCGTCACCCTGACCAACGACGGTCCGGTCGCCGACACGATCACACGCTTCTCTCCGGCCGGCAGCGACGCCTTCCGGCTGAGCCCGGAGAGCTATCCGATTATTCTGCAGCCGGGTGAGTCCTACAGCTTCACCCTCGAGTTCGACCCGCAGATCGGGGCCGACGTCAGCGGATCGCTGGAGTTCTTCTGGGGACCATGCGACAAGTCCACACGCGTCGACTTCCGGGGGGTCGGTGCCGAGCCGCGAGTCTCACTCTCGGCACAGGCCATCGACTTCGGACAGGTCGACATCGCTGCCGCGACACCGGCTCGACGGTCGGTGACTCTCAGAAACGAAGGAAACGCACCGCGCACGATCAGTTCCATCGACCTCGGCGGGGTCGGCAGTCTGACGGTCGTCGCACCGGCGAGCTTCCCGGTGACGCTGCAGCCGGGAGAAGAACTGACCATCGAGATCGACTTCATGCCGACGACCATCGGCCTGCTCAACGCCTCGGCCATCATGCAGATCGACGACCCGTGCGCCGAGCAACTCAGCTTCGGCATCACCGGCGAGGGGACCGGGACGAAGGTCATCGACCTGAGTCTGCGCATCCGCGTCCCCGAGAACATCACCGGTCAGGTCGACCGACTCGTCTCGATCCCGGTGGAGATCACCGACGGGATCAACCTCCTCGAAGGAGCCCTGCGCCAGATCGACGTGACGCTCAGTTGGCGCTACACGATGCTGCTGCCGCAGTCGATCCGGACCGATCTGCCCGGTGTCTCGACCCGGATCCTCGATGACCGGATCGTCGGGGATCGCCGGGTGCTGCGCGTCGGCTTCTTCGGAGCCGACGACGGCAGTTCGTTCCCGGCCGACGGCGTGCTCGGACAGATCAGCGCGCTGGTGCTGCTGGGGGACCGGTTGCAGACGGAGATCAGCGTCGACACGGTCACGGTGGTGACGCCGCCGGATCGTCAGTTCAGCTACGGACGTGATGACGGAGGGTTCACGCTGGAGGGGTACTGCGAGCTGGACGGAGGTCGGCTGGTGTCGTTGTCGTCGGTAGGGGCGAAGTTATCGGCGCCGCGTCCGAACCCGGTGACGGGGGTCTCGCGGATGGCGTTGGAGGTGGTGGGGATCGAGGGGTATGCCGAGGTGGTGTTGTACGACGCGATGGGGATCGAGCGGGGGGTGTTGCATCGCGGGGAGGTAAGGACGGGAGTCTACGATGTGGCGGTCTCGTCGGCGGAATGGCCGAGCGGTATGTACTTCTGCGAGCTGCGCTTCAACGGATTGAGACAACGGCAAGCCGTCATCATCGAACGCTAAGGATGAAAGGTGAAATTCCCAGCTCTGTAACCTTTAGCCCCCATTTCAGGTCATCGACCGTATCGCCTGTCATCTACAAAGACTGTAACTTTTTCCCGGCCTTTCGTTTTCGGCACCGGAAAAGGAAAGGTGGGATGTCATGTTCTGAGTACGGAATAAACTATAGTCCGCTGTTTTATGGCCCTTTCTACAAGATTTCGGCAGGTCCTCTTCACAACCATCCTCCTCCTCAGCGGACTCGCGGCGCTGCCGATCGAGACCGCAGCGCAACTGATGGCCGGCAGAGAGTTCGTCGTCGCCCTCCCCTCCTTCTGGAGACGAGCCGACGGGGGCGACCCCGGAAACTTCCAGTTGACCATCATGTGCAGCCGCAGAACCAATATCACCGTCAAGTGGTCCGGACCCGACGGCGGCATCGTCGATCAGGGAACCATCGAGGCGGGTAACCGGCTGACCATCCAGCCCCCCCGGTTCCAGGTCGTCAACTTCATGCAGGAGTTCGAGGACCGCAAGCCGATCGTCGTCAACCAGCGCTCCTTCTACATCCAGGCCGACCAGCCGGTCTCGGTCTTTGCTCACTATGATGACTATCGCGGGAGGAGCGGAAGTTTCTCGGAGATGTATGCCATCCCGCCGATCGAGTCCTACGACACGGCCTACACCTGTCTGAACTACAACGCATTCATCGGTCGGAACACGGGTTTTCTGGTCATGGCGAAGGAGGACGGGACGGAGGTAACGTTCACGCCGACAGTCGACTGGAACGTACCGGCGGAGCCTGCGGGGACGCCGGTGACGATCTCGCTGAAGAAGTATCAGGTCTATCAGGTTCTGTCGTTCGAGAAGGGAGCCGGTCCGGGCTCCGATCTGACCGGCACACCGATCAGATCGAACAAGCCGATCGGCGTGATCCCCTTTACCTTCCAATCGGTGGCTCACAGATCATATGTAGTCAAAATCCTGAGTACCCCGGGCGGACCTGACACCAGCATCGTACCCGATTCAGTACAATTTGATTGGCGTCATTCGGCTCTGGCCGATGTTCTCCCGCCTAATGCCAGAGCAGGGACGCTCTTCTACACCGCCCACTTCGCTCCCCACGACTCCTCGCAGGTCAAGGTCGTCGCCCTCCATGACGACACACGCGTCACCGTCAACGGCGTCCTCGACACCATCATCCACAAAGGACAGTACGACGACATCAGCATCAGCGGGGCCACCAAAATCTCCACCTCCAACCCCGTCGTCGCCGCCCAGGTCGCGCGTAGCGGCAACAACCCCCTGCGCGATACCGTCCTGCAGCTCGATCCATCCAACCCAAACCAACGCGACACCATCAAGCCCATCTTCGGCAACCCCGCGCTGGCGTGGCTCCCGCCCGTCGACCAGTTCAAACCCACGCTCCAGTGGACCAATCCCCTGCTGGCTCACCACAAAACGCCCATCCCCGGCAAGGACTCCGTTCTCCTCTACCCCTGGCATCACTACGCACTGATCACCGCGCCGACCTCCGCTCTGGCCTCGGTCAAACTCGACGGACAGCCGGTCGACTTCCAGTTCACCCACAGCGACGGACAGTTCGCCTCGGCCGTCGTCGGGATCCTCCCGAAACAGCATATCCTGACGGCCGACGCCCCGGTCATGTGCATCCCCTACGGCTTCGCATGGGATGACTCCTACGCCTTCGTCTCCAGCGAGGCACTCCGGTCCATCGCAACGGTCAGCCTCGACTCGATCACCATCTCCTCCTGCGACTCCCTCGTCGACGTCTTCTTCGACATCGAGAACAAGGGGAACAACAACTTCCGTATCGACTCGATCAAGGCCGACGGCATCGAGATCGTCAACATTCAGGACCCCATCG
>CBFGQN010000049.1:0-12393 GCA_965650895.1 uncultured Ignavibacteria bacterium
CAAAGCGATGCCCCCTAACGACATCATTGGCAAGATCAGTCGACCAGGATTCACCCCCAGGAGCGACAACACGCAGTCGGGCCAGATAACTGCCTTTGTAATCATCCCCCGGACCAACCGATACGGTAAGAACAATCGAATCGCTCCGAGCGGGAATCGTGTTTTTCTCTACCGAATCCGAATGGGCAAACCGCTTCCCTTCATCACTGCAACCGAAGAGCGGCAGGATAAAGAGAGCCGGGCAAATCCGTAGTAGTTTCGCTTCGGTTTTCATTGCTACTTGGTTGAATTGAGTTATTTGAATCATACTGTTGAGAGACATGTTGATCGGGAAGAGACATTCCCGGTTATCAAACAGACCGCAGATTAAACAGATGCGACGGATTCACGCAGACCGGATCCGTGCAAATCCGTTCTATCCGTCTGATCCGCGTACAATCTCCCGGGACGTTCCCGGCAATAGTACACGAACGACACGGATTCAATCATTCGACATTCAAAAATCGCCAATCGAAAATCCCCATTCGCCATTCCCAAATTCCTCCTATCTTTTCGGATCATTACCCGAAACCCTTAACCCTGACATCACCATGATTTCACAACTCCGTTCCGCCGGCACGCTCGGCATCGATGCCTTTCCGATTGACGTGGAGACGCACGTCGACAAGCAGCTTTTCGCATTCAACATCGTCGGGCTTCCCGACAACGCCGTCAGAGAGAGTCGCGAGCGGATCATGGCGGCGATCAAGAACAGCGGACTCGACATGCCCGGCAGGAAATATACCGTCAATCTGGCTCCGGCCGATGTCCGGAAGGAAGGTTCCGCGTTCGATCTGCCGATAGCCCTCGGCATCCTCACAGCCACCGAACAGATTCCCGCGTCGGCGCTGGAAGAGACGCTCGTCCTGGGCGAACTCGCCCTCGACGGCAGTCTCCGTCCGGCCCGCGGCGCACTGCCGGTCTCGATCGAGGCGAAGCGTGAAGGGATGAAGCGGATCATCCTCCCGCTGGCAAACGCCGAGGAGGCGGCACTGGTCGAGGGGATCGAGGTCATCGCCGTCGAGTCGCTCGGCAACGCCGTCTCGTTTCTCACCGGAAGGGAAACGATCGCGCCCTATCAGGTAGACCGCCAGGCCCTCTTCACCCCCGACTCCGCACCGACGCTCGACCTTTCGGATGTGAAGGGACAGGAGAACGTCAAGCGTGCGTTTGAAGTTGCTGCCGCCGGGGGACATAACCTCATCATGGTCGGTCCCCCCGGGGCCGGAAAGACGATGATTGCCAAACGACTCCCCTCCATCCTCCCCCCGATGACGTTCGACGAGGCGCTGGAGACGACGAAGATCCACTCGGTGGCCGGAATGCTGCCGGAGAAGACCGCCCTGATCACCGAACGACAGTTCCGGAGTCCGCACCACACGATCTCCGACGCAGCCCTCGTCGGCGGCGGCATGGGGGTTGCCCGTCCGGGCGAAATTTCCCTTGCCCACCACGGCGTCCTCTTTCTGGACGAACTTCCGGAGTTTGCGCGGAACGCACTGGAGGTGCTCCGACAGCCGCTGGAGGACAACCGGATCACGATCAGCCGGACGAAGCTGAGCCTGACCTTCCCCTGCAACTTCATGCTCGTCGCCAGCATGAATCCGTGTCCCTGCGGGAACTTCGGCAACCCGAACGCCCAGTGCAACTGCTCGCCGGTCAACATCCAGCGCTACATGTCCAAGGTCTCCGGTCCGCTGCTCGACAGGATCGACATCCACATCGAGGTGGCGGCGGTGAAGTATCAGGAGTTGTCGTCGGAACGGCGGGGAGAGGAATCGACGTCGGTGCGTGAACGGGTGGTAAAAGCGCGGGAGGTGCAGGCCCGGAGGTTCGACGAAAATCCGGAGGTCTTCAAGAATGCCGACATGGGATCGAAAGATATTCGGGCACACTGCACGCTCGACTCTGCCGGACAGGACCTCTTGAAGATGGCGATGAACCGTCTCGGCCTCTCGGCCCGTGCCTATGATCGCATCCTGAAAGTCTCGCGGACCATCGCCGATCTGGCCGGTGAGGAACGCATCGGCCCGGAACATCTCTCCGAAGCGATCCAGTACCGGAGTCTGGACCGGCAGTTCTGGAATGTGTGAGTTCGAGTTCGTAGAGAGGAGAGTTGAGAGTGTATAGAGTGTGGGAGGCAGGGGTAATCCCGTGCTCCACTCCGCATTGCGATTGTCGATTTTCAATTGGCGATTGACCATTGGCGAATGATCGCGGTAGCCGGCGGGTTTATCCCGACGGCGGGACTCCCGGAGAGATCCGGGCTCCTCCGGGCAATCCTGTTCCCCACTCCAAGCTGCGACGGCCGATTTTCAATTTTCGACTGGCGATTTGTGATTGTCGATGATTGAATCCGTGTTGATCCGTCCGATCCGTGTCATCCGTGTACCATTTCCGAGGACTTCCCGGGAGATTGTATACGAATCAGCCGGATGCGACGGATCGCCACAGATCTGATCTGCGCAAATCCGTCCTATCTGTGGGATCTGCGGTCTATTGTCAAACGAGGCACCGCCGGCTTCTCACCGATAGAACATCGGGTATGTCTTCGAATCGGCCTCGTTCATGATGTCGTAGACCGCCTCGAAGATATGCTCGGCGAACGGCTTCGACCAGTAGCTTCCGTCCGAACCGTAGGCCGGACGATGTTCCCGTGCCGAAAGGGTCTTCGGATCGGAGTCCAGCCAGCGCCATCCCCCCTGCTCCTCCAGCACCTTCTGCATCATGTAGGCGGTGGTCCCTCCCGGCACATCCTCGTCCAGGAAGAGGACACGGTTGGTCTTCTTCAGCGACTCGACGATCTTCCCGTGAATATCGAACGGCAGCAGCGACTGCACATCGACGATCTCGATTTCCACACCGACTCCGCTCAGCAGATCGGCCGCCTCCGTCGCAAACCGGCAGCAGGCTCCGTAGGTCACGATCGTCACGTCACGCCCCTCCCGGATCACCTCCGGCACACCGAGCGGAACCGTGAGCGTGTCGATGTTCTTCGGCAGCGGTTCGCGCAAACGGTAGCCGCTCAGGACCTCCACAAGAAGAGCCGGTTCATCGCTCTGGAAGAGCGTGTTGTAGAACCCGGCCGCCTGCGTCATGTTGCGCGGCACCAGCACGTGCATCCCCCGGACAAGGTTGATGATGCCGGCCATCGGCGAACCGGAGTGCCAGATTCCCTCAAGCCGGTGTCCCCGCGTCCGGATGATTGCCGGAGCCTTCTGTCCCCCTTTCGTCCGGTACTGCACCGTCGCCAGATCATCCGACATAATCTGCAACGCATAGAGGAGATAATCCAGATACTGTATCTCGGCAATCGGCCGCAATCCCCGCATCGCCATGCCGATCGCCTGACCGACAATCGTCACCTCGCGGATGCCCGTATCGCTGACGCGGAGCAGGCCGTGCTTCGCCTGCAATCCGGCAAATCCCTGATCGACGTCGCCGAGCTGTCCGACATCCTCGCCGAAAGCGATGATTCTCGGATCACGCCTCAGTGCGGCATCGAAGCAATGGTTCAGAATTTCAAATCCCTTCAGTCGCTCCGGATTCTCGTCGTACTCCGGCCTGATCTCCTTCACCCGCAGAGCCGACATGTCCGATTCGCTGTAAAGATGACTGCCGAAGCGTTCCCGATTGATCCGGTCATACTCGTCACGGAATTCAATCAACGGCTTGCGGACTTCCGGTTTCTCCTTCCGTGCAGCGATCAGCGCCCGGTTGATCGTCTTCATCACATCCAGACGGTAGATCGCTCCCCGCGTGTTCCGAAGTTCGTCGGCAATCTTCTTTATGTCGGAAGATGCCGAAGAAGCCGCCGCCATTTCGTCGACAAGGCTCAGCACCTGTTCCACATCTTCGGTGATCGGCTGAAGGTATTCCTCCCACGCCGCCGTCTGCTCGTTCCGGACATATTCGATCGCCTCCTCGTCGATCCGGTCAAGCTCCTCGACCGTCGCCAGCCCCTCATCGATCATCCAGGCCCGCATCCGGGTCAGCGGATCGAAATCGATCTCCCACTGCAACCGTTCCGGACTCTTGTACCGCTCGTGACTCCCCGAGGTGGAGTGTCCCTGCGGCTGCGTCACCTCCGTCACGTGGACCAGTGCAGGCACATGCTCCTCGCGTGCCCGTTCGGTCGCCTTCCGGTAGGTCTCCACCAGTGTCGGATAATCCCATCCCTTCACCACGTGGACATCATAGCCGGTCTTGTCCCCTTCTTTCATCTGCAACCCGGCAAGAACTTCCGAGACGCTCCCCTTGGTCATCTGGAATTCGTTCGGAACGGAGATGCCGTATCCGTCATCCCAGACCGAGATGACGGCCGGAGATTTGAGAACGCCGATGGCGTTGACCGCCTCGAAGAACATCCCCTCGGCAGCACTCGCGTTGCCGATCGTGCCGAAGGCCACCTCGTTGCCGTTGTCGGAGAACTTGCCGTAGTCCTCCCACTCCTTCAGTTCGTCCAGCTCCCGGTAGAGTCGCGAAGCGTAGGCCAGACCGACCAGGCGGGGCATCTGCGAACCGGTCGGCGAAACGTCTGCCGAGGTGTTGTACATCTCCGTCTGACTCCGCCACGATCCGTCCGGGTTCAACTGCCGGTTGGCGAAGTGCCCGTTCATCTGGCGACCGGCCGAGGCCGGATCGGCTTCCACATCGGTGTTGGCGTAGAGCTGTGCGAAGAACTCACGGATGGTGGTGATGCCGAGCGTCAGCATCAGCGTCTGATCCCGGTAGTATCCCGAGCGGGTATCCCCATGCCGGAACGAGTGAGCCATGGCCACCTGGGCGATCTCCTTGCCGTCGCCGAAGATGCCGAACTTCGCCTTGCCGGTCAGCACCTCCTTCCGTCCCAGCAGACTCGCCTCGCGGCTCTGCCGGGCGATGGTGTAATCGCGGATCACCTCCTCACGATCCCACGCAGCCCCCTTTGCCGAAGAATCGGATTCCTTTTTCCGGTTTTCTCCGTGTCCGTTTTCGACCGGGCCACCGGCCGTCTTTCCCTTTCCTCGTCCGGTTCGCTGCGAGGTTCTGCTCTTCTGTTGTGTACTTTCCGAATCAGCCATGTGAAGCGCTTCTATGAATGACGAATGTGGCGACGTGTCGAACACCGGGCATTCTCCGTTTGCGCGGAGAGGTGCCGAAGAAGATGCCGGAATACATGGAATATACCTTCGATATGATTCGATATGAACGGTATACCGGCATCGGGACGAAGAATATACACACCAGAGGCAATTCCCCCGACTTTTCCCCTGTGTGAAACCGTTGCACGAAAAGGGAGAAATTGTCCCGATTTGGAATATCCGCACCGGAATCCACAAAAAAAAGCTGCGTCCCGGCATCGGAACGCAGCTCTCCAGAGATGACATCCAGCATGTATCGTCACCATCTCTGTCCCGATTATGTTCGGATCTCCGGCAATCGCCGGTTCCCCGACACCGTCGCGCCCGACGGTGCCGGGCGCGATTGCTACAACTGCATCAGAAGCTCCATGTAATCATCCGGTCGATTCCTTGCGGACTCATCTCGCTTCTCTGCGGACCGACTTGCCACGGCATTCTTCTTCGATGACTCCACTCTCTTTTTCTTATCGGATTGATCCTCCGGAACTCCGCCGGAATCTCCACTCGTCCCTCCCCTCACAACGTCCTGAGTCAACGGATAACGATCGGCAAGTTCCTGAAGCGAACGGACCCGGGGCGAACTCTTGATCTCTCTTCCAAGCTCCTGCTCCAGAAGGGGTGCATATTGCCGGATCCAATTGTTAACGGTTCCTACCGAGACGTTCAGGAAGTCGGCCGCCGTCTGTTGCGTGGGACGCACGTGCGTATAGAACAGAATAAAGAAGAGTTTCTCCCGGACCGTTCGCAACGCAGGCTTTCGCCCTCTTCCGCTTCGAGTCGTTCCGGCGTCTCGCTTGTGCTTCCCCCCGACTTCGTCAGCCATACGACGGAACTCCTTCTCTTCAACCCCCGTCAACGATTCGAGCGCGTTCTTCCGATGGAAAAGCTTATCAAAGTCCAGTACCGTTCCGCCCGCCTGTCGGGCTGTCCTTCTCTTCATGAGCACCAGGGAGTTGGATATGAGCATGGCATTTATCTCTCAGATTTGTCGATAAAACAGATCGGGATGTGATCGCAGGGTTCGGCCCCAAACCGGGGGACGTGCAGATGGCGTGAGATCCCGGACGGCACTACCTTCGGTGAAAGATCGGGTCCGGAGCCTCGCATGAACGGGTTCTGATTCGCTGCGCACTTTTATCTGCACACAACAATAGTTGCAGACACAACCATCTTGTATGGGAGAGAAGACCCGACGAGTCGGGCGAATGTCGCACGGGCTTCAAAAAAACATTTCCTGAAAAACCGGGAGAAATTCCGGAATGGCGAATGGGGATTTTCGATTGTCGATTTGCGATTATCGAATGATTGAATCCTGTGTCGATCCGTCCGATCCGTGTCATTCGTGTACCGTTTCCGGCAACGTCCCGGGAGATTGTACACGGATCAGACGGATGGAACGAATTTGCACGGATCTGATCTGCGCCGATCCGTCGCATCCGTTCGATCTGTGGCCTGTGGCGATCCGCGACTCGGGCATCGATAAAAAAAAGTCGCCGCAGACTCCCTGTCTGCGGCGACTCGTCATGATCGAATTTCGCTGTCGGATCCGATTCGGTTCCGATGCTTCGCTACTCCACAATCACCGGAATCGAACGGATGCTCTCCCCCGACACCACGCGGCAGTAGTAGCGGCCGGATGTAAGTCCCGAGAGACTGAGCGTGATCACGTATTCTCCCCTTCCATCGGTCTGAAGCATCCCGGAAAGATCCCGGAGTTCCCGTCCGGCAACGTCGTAGAGCGAAACCTGCTCCGGCTTCCGGCCGTCGGCGGCGCTGATCCGGATGCGGATATCGTTATCGGCCGAGGCCGGGTTCGGCTGAACGGTGATGCCTGCGGAGGTAATCGCATCGGCGTCGATGCTTGATGAGAAGTCGATGACCACACAGGTATCCTGTCCTGTTCCCGTTGCCACAAAACAGGCCATTGCCGGGATATCGTCATCGTTGCCCGGATAGTAGATGCCCCAGATCGGCTTGTCGGCCGGGAAGGAAGGAGAAAGAATTTCAGCGGCTCCCAAAGGTCTCCAGGCAAGAACGGCGGCATCGGGAATTTCGCCCGGATAGTCGCTGTGATACTTGTTGAAGACCGCATTCGCACGCAAGCGTGTGGCAAATGCATCGCTGCCGGAATAGGCACCGGTCAGGTCCAGCGCAACCGGCTCCTGATCATAGTCCCCTTCCCGCTCGGCGAACGCCTGCTTTCCTCCAAGCGCCACGCGCAGTACGGCAACGCCGATACTGTCATTACGTGAGGGAGTCATGTAGAGGTATCCCCAGGCAGAAGAAGTGCCGTTATTCTTTTCAAATCCAGGAGCAACGAGGCCCGGAAATAACTCGCTAAGATCAACCTCTCCAGGCGCGGCAATACCGACCAGAACTGCCTCGCTACCAATGGAATCCGTGGCGATATCAGTAGCATACGCCAGTTCATCCTGAGAGAGATACGGTTCCAGCAATCCCTGTGCTGAAAGGTTCTGTCTCGCAAACAAGGTTGCAGCAAACAGCACCGTAATAAATGCAAGAAATCTGTTTCGTTTCATCGAACATCAATTGATTGAAAGTGGATGCGATACGTTGTTGCGGCAATTGCCCTGAACAACAACCGGGGCGAAGATACGGATACAGCCGTTGACGCAGAACAAGGGAGGAACTATTCCTCGGGAGGTTCCGCTTTCAACTTCTCCTCCGGCCTGCTCCGCCGGAACATCCGCCGCTCGTACCAACTGAAGCCGATCCGGCAGAGGGCTACCCAGGCGAAGCCGAGCGACCAGCCGGCCAGAACGTCCGACGGGAAGTGGGCGCCGACCAGAACGCGGCTGATGCCGACGGTTATCGTTACCAGAATCGCAAAGCCGACGAACATCAGACGGATGCCGAGCAGACTCTCGCGCCGGGCGAAGACGGTGGCCAGGGCGGGGAAGATCGCCGCGGTCAGCAGACTGTGGCCGCTGGGGAAACTGGGGGAGGTCATCGAATAGATGACGCCGGTGGCGAAGTCCGGACGGACCCGGGCGATCCAGAACTTGAAGCCGAAAGTCAGGACCAGCGCACCGACGACGACCGCCAGCAGAAACCAGGCGCCGAGCCGGTCTCCGCGGGCAATGATGTAGATGAAGTTGGTCACGATCAGGAACGAGAGAATCGTGGTGCCGCCGAGCGATGTGACGTCGCGGGCAATGTTGTAGAGCGATTCGCTGTTGAAGGGATGGCCATATGAGGGGAAGACCCAGTTGATGATGAGGTCGTCGACGAAGATCTTTCCTCCGAGCGAGTTCGTCAGGAAGACAAAAATCCAGAGTCCGACGGCGATCACCGCAACCAGCGCGAGAAGACGACTCTCCCCTTCCCGTCTGCTGATGATCCGGTGTCCGAACGAGCGTAGCGAATGATGCCGGTGGTGTTGTTCCATAGTCGCAGAAGATAAGAAGGCCGCCGGAGCCGGACCGCATTGCGTGTCCTTCTCTACCGGCGGCCTTCGCTGAAATCGGTCGTGGTTGATTCCAGTCCTGTTCTGATGTTCCTTTACTTTGCCTCTGCCGTCCCTTCAGTCGAAGAGATGGGCGCCCGGACGTCGAGAATGATTCGGACGTCGTTCTTGATCAGATCGTCCGGCATGCCCGGATAGGTGATCCCCCAGTTCTGCCTGTTGATGATGAAGTCGGCCTTCGCCGTCACCGCGTCATCCGTAACGGCGATGGTTGCCGGGAAGGCGACGCTGTGTGTGGAATCCTTGATCGTCAGGTTTCCGGTCACCATGTGCGTGAACCCGGTCGTGTCAACTTTCTTGAAATCGCTTGCCTCGAACTTTGCTGTCGGATATTTCTCCACCTCGAAGAAATCACCACTTCTCAAATGGCCGGTCAGCTTCTCGTTGTCGCTGTGAATCGATGCGGCGTCGATCGTCACCGCGACATGATTCACCTCTCCATCCTGCACCGAGACGGTACCGTCAAAGTTTGCAAATCCGCCGTCGTGCGCCAGCGTTACCTTTGCCGCCTTCCATGCGAGCGTACTCGCTGCCGTGTCTATGGGAAACGTACCGCCCACTCCTTCGCTGACTTCCACCGCTTCGCCGGTTTTCGCTTTCGATGCATCACCGACATCTCCACATCCGGCAAGCGCCGGGAGTATCGCTGCGGTCAGCAGCATGGAAAGAAGGGTGTTCCTGTTCATTGAGACCTCCAAAATCGTGATTATAACTGGACGATTATTCGTTCCAACAAATATCGGATTATCTGCAGACGCCTAAATGAAACGGCTTGTGAAATCCGCCGTTAATTCGGCTCCTGTTGTCTCGCCTGCTGAAGCCTGATCGAACAATTGCGACGAGGAGAGAATCGGGGCCTTCAATGCGAAGAGTGAGGAGAACCGTTGCCTGCATTCTCACCATCTCCAACAACGCATATCTCAACAACGCATACCTTCAGACCGAACCAATGATCCGCCGCAAACGTTCCCACCTTTGACATCGCAATGATCCCGTATATTACATCGTTATGTGAGGTCACCGGATTGTCCGCCGAAGGTATGCGTCGGGGGGTATCTGTGTCGTATTCAAGTTTTTTCACCTGAAGAGAAGAGGAGTGAACGACGTTTCCATCGGATTTTCCGTCCCCGTCTGGCTGGCGATACTGATCATCGTCGCCGGCTTTGCGTTTGCGTGGTGGTCCTACCGCACAACCCTGCCGCCGGTCTCCCCTGCCCGGCGCCGGACCCTGATCGCCCTGCGAACCGTCGGCATCACGCTCCTTCTGCTGGCCCTCTTCGAACTCATTCTCTCGTCAGTCGGGGTTCAGACCGAAGACCCGTTGGTGATGGCCGCCTTCGACAACTCCGAGAGCATGACTCTTACGGGAACCGGCGACACGAGAATAGCCGAGGCGAAGGCCGGCATGGAGATGCTCTTCGAATCGGATCTCTCCGATCGGATTCTCCCCTTCCGCTTCTCCGATTCGGTCCGGCGCTTCTCCCCCGCCGCTCTGGATTCCATCGCCTCGGCTGCCGGACCGGAGACCAATATCTCCGCCCTGTTCGACGTGGCCTCCGATTCGATCCGCAGCCGGAACCTGGGAGCCATCGTCCTCTTCACCGACGGCCGCTACAACTCCGGACCGAACCCGGCATTCGAGGCCGAACGGCTGGGACTTCCGGTCTTCGTCGTCGGGCTGGGCGATTCGGTGGAGCCGCGGGATCTCAGTATGGAACAGCTCTTCACCAACGAGCTTGCCTATGTGGGGACCGAGCAGCCGGTGCAGATCCGGATCCGTTCGGCCGGATACGATCAGCGGACGGCACAGCTTGTGCTGCGTGATGACAACGGCGTGGTTGCACAGCAGCAGATCACGATTCTTCCCGGCGTCAACGAGTACACGGCAAGTTTCCTCTGGACCCCGAAAAGTGAGGGGACGGCCCGGCTGACCGCGAGCGTTCAGCAGTTCGATGATGAACTGACCGGAAGGAACAATGCACAGTCGTCACTGGTGAAAGTCCGGTCGAACAAACGCCGCTACCTGATGATCTCCGGCTCTCCCAACCCCGACTTCGCCTTTCTGCGGCGCCGGCTTTCACGGAACCCGGAAGTGGAACTGGTGACGTTCGTTCAGCGGAACGGATCCGCATTCCTTGAAGGGAATCTCTCCCCTTCCTCCTTTCAGGATGCCGAGACCGTGGTGCTGATCGATTATCCGACCCGCGAAAGCAAACCGGAAACGGTCGCGATGATCGCCTCGGCGGTCCGCCGAGGAAACATCCCGCTCCTGACGATTCTCGGGGCGAACGTCGATTATCAGAAACTTGCGACGCTCGAGGACCTGCTGCCGGTCAGGATCGGCCGGAGCAGACCGAACGAAAGCCAGGTTTTCACCGATATCACGCCGACCGGACAGAGCCACCCGGCAACCGGCTTCAGCGATTCCGGTGCCTGGTCACGTATGCCCCCGATCTTCAAGAGCGAAACCACGTTTTCGATCCGCCCCGAAGCGGAATTGCTGGCAACCGCCCGCATCGGTTCATCCCCTCTGGACGAACCGCTGATCGTCTCCAGAAAACTGGGCAAATCCCGTTCCCTGATGATTACCGGCTACGGCATCTGGCGATGGGATCTGATCGGAGAGGGACAGGCGGCCGCAGGGGGACGGGAGGAACTGGATGTGCTCGATAATTTTGCACAGGCCACACTTCGCTGGCTTGCAGTCCGCGAGGAAGAGCAACAGGTCAGGATCGAAACGAGCAAGGAGATCTACAATCTCGGCGAGTCGGTCCGGTTCCTGGGTCAGGTCTACGATGAAAGCTATCAACCCCTGAACAATGCAGAGGTCCGGGTGCGCATCGACGGACCGGAAGGTCCGACGGAACTGACGCTGGCCCCCGGCGGATCGGGTCGCTACGAAGGGATCCTGAGCAATCTCCCGGCCGGCGACTACCGGTTCAACGGTCAGGCAACCGTCGGGGGAGAGACGATCGGAAGCGATGCCGGACGATTCGTGATCGATGAGATCGGCATCGAATTCGTCCAGACATCGATGAACGTGGCCTTTCTGCGAGCGCTTGCCGAGAGGACCGGCGGAAAATTCTATACGTTCGATCAGCTCGGCACTCTCGCCGACGACATCGAGGAACACAGGAAATTCGCTCCCCGGTCAATCGAACGGGCCGAGGAGTGGTCGATGCGCGAATCGATCTGGTTCCTGATCGCCGCCCTCGCCTGCTTCGCCGTCGAATGGTTCATCCGCAAACGAAGCGGAATGCTGTGAGGGAAATTCAAAAGGAAAAATTCAAACAGTGCTCCGATCATTCTCTTCCGTTTTTGAATTTTTCATTTTGAATGTTGCATTCTTCAACCCTGCATTCTCCGTTTTTGAATTTTTCATTTTGAATTTTGCATTTATCATTGACCATGAACAAGCCGACAACGCTCCCCGAGACGAATCTCTACGGGAAGGCAAAGCTCCCTCCGGGACAGCTCTACACTGAAAAGTTTCCGGTGATGACGTACGGTCCCACGCCGATCATCGAAAAAGAGAACTGGGAACTGCGAATTCACGGTCTTGTTTCCGAAGAACGGAAATGGGGATGGGATGAATTCGCCGCGCTTCAGCAGACGACGCTCCAGGCCGATTTCCACTGCGTCACCCACTGGTCGCGATTTGATGACGAGTGGACCGGCGTTCTCTTCAGGGATTTCTGGGAGGAGATCAAAGATATGGTCAGTCCCGAAGCGACACACGTGATG
>CBFGQN010000050.1:0-12370 GCA_965650895.1 uncultured Ignavibacteria bacterium
CACCCCCTATCAGAAGCAACGCTACACGATCATCATGGCCGGAACGCTGACCAGCGCCCTGCTCTGGATGCTGGCCCGTTCGATCTTCACGATCTACCTCTCCGAGTTCAAAACCTTCTCCCGGATCTACGGCGCCTACGCCTTCCTGGCGATCAGCGCCTTCTGGATCTATTACACCGCCCTGGTCTTCGTCATCGGCGCCGAAGTCGCCTACCATGTCAAGCAGAGCACCTGGAATGCCCGAAGAACGTTCCACCGGATCGCAAAGAAGATGCCGTCGCGGAGAAAAAAACGAAAAAGGGAACGGAAGGCGGTCGATACGTCCGACGAGCGATAACGTTTGCAGGGCAGGGAGTTCCCCCCCCACTCTACAAACTCTCAACTCTACTCCACCGTTGCCGGCGTCTCACTCGGCGTTGTCGTCTGCGCCGGTTCGGCCCGGACGGTCTGCACCTGTGCCTGACGTCTGTTCCGCTCCTCCCGCTGACGCTTCAGTCGTGAGTACTCGATCGAGGGTGAGAGACGGGCCTCATCGCGGATGACGCCACGTGCGCGGAGCGTGTCCTCGGCATTCTCGTACCGCTTCCGGTTCGGCAATGCCCCCCGCACCGACGGGGGAATCTGCGAGATCGGAATCCAGGCCTCCTCCACCTCCATCGGCTCTTCCGGAAGTTCCAGTTTTCCGTCGCGGTTGCTCGCCAGATCGAGCCAGGGACCGAACTTCGGGCGGGTGAAGTCGAACATGTCGATGATCAGCACCGGAGTGCCGGTGAAGCGTTTCACCCGTCCGTTCTCGTTCCGATCCCCGACCTGTGCCCAGTTGAAAAGCCACTCGGCATCCTCCATGAACTGGCGGACGCAGGAGTGGGAGACCGGACGCCCCGGCATGTAGTACTGATGGAAGGCGTTTCCGGCGTAGAGATGGAAGTTCAGATTGAACGGAAGTTTCCAGTTGTCGTTCAGCGATGAGATTCTGAGCCGTTCCTTCCAGTTGATCGCATAGCGGCCGGGAAGGGTCGGTTTGCTCTCGGTTCCGGTGTTGCAGGGGGCGAAGCGGACCAGTTTACCGTTTTCGTAGCAGGCATAGGCCTGTTGTGCGTTGGAGATCACGATGATCTTCGGAACCTCTTCGGCTTCGGGCCAGAGATGCGGGAAGACCGAGTAGGCCCGCACATCCTCCGCAATCCTGTCCGGCACAACCACCGTGTCGCCGATCCGGACGCTGCCGAAGACGCGACGGTTGAGCGTGACGAAGGCCTTGTACGCTGCCGATTTCGTCTCCCCGTAGTCGAACGCCTTGCGAACCGAATCGAGAACGGAACGATCGGCGATGTGCAGACGGGAATAGTTGATCGTCGGGAACGCCTCCTCGGCCGCCTGAAGCTCCGCCTGCCGGATCGAATCGACCGTCCGCAGACTGTCGGCATAGATGCGGGCTGCCGATAATCTGGCGGCCGCCGCCTCACGTTCGGCCTGTCGGGCGCGCTCTTCGGCAGAGGCGCAGGAGAGGAGACAAAGGAGGGGAAAGAACAGACTGTAATGGAAGATGTGCCGGGAAAGACCGGAACTCCGTGCATGCTCTCCGTGAAGAGCGTTCACACCGGTCGAAAAGCTTTTTGAATGCGATGTCATAGATTCCTTGTGCTTCTTCATACTTCTTCGTTCGTCGGGAATTCTATCCGATTCCGTTCTGTTATCGGGAGAGCGCAGACTTCGCCCCGACAACACTCATCGACGTTGGTCCCGCAGTTCGGACACTGACCGTGACCGTGAACCCAGACGAGCGTGACGTTCCGTCCACACCAGGGACAGTCGGTTATGTTTGCCTCTGCGACTTGTCTCATGCTAACCCCTTCAACCCTCAGGACGTTTGTCGAACTAATCCGCCCGTGCCCCGGGAGACGACACCCCGGCGGTGGAAAGCCGCCACGAAAATATCATTAACGAGGAGAAACGGAATCATGAAATCGATCAGAACAATCACGGGGATCGCAACGCTTGCACTGATGATGGTTCTTGCGGCCTGCTCCGACTCGACCGGACCGGACGCAGAGGGACGCATCACGATGCAGGCGAAGCTGACGGACAATCTCGTCTCCGCAGCAATGCTTGACGACAAGGGAGAGAGCACATTGGCCGAGGAGGTTGATTCTCTTACGGTTTCGCGGGTTCGGATACTGATCACCGAACTGAAACTTCATCAGAACGGAGAGCCGGATGACGATTCGACCGGAACGGGGAATAGTGACGAGGTCGTCAAGACCGGACCGATTGTGATCGACGCAACGGCCGATACGGTGATGGTCTTCCTCAGCGAACCGATTCCGGCCGGAGACTACGACAAGGTGAAGTTCGAATTCCACCGCTTCAACGGAAGCGAGGCACCGCAATATGCCGGTGATCCGGTCTTCGGCGATTTTGTGGAGGGAGACAGATGGTCGGTGATTATCGAGGGGGAGAGTTTCAAGGATGGCCAGGGAACGCCCTTCGTCTACCGGAGCGACATCACGGCGAATCTTTCGCTGAACTTCCCGGACAAAATCGAGATCGAGGAGGACGAGACGGCCACGGTGATCATCGAGATCGATCCGATCGAGGTCTTCAAATCGGGCAACGGCGTCCTTGATCCGACCGACAATTCAAACGAGAGCAAGATCGACAATGCGATCAGAAGCGCCATCAAAGCGTTGAAGAAATAGACACGGCCAAAGCGGCGGATATCGAAACCGCCGTACAGGCGTATGAACGGAGGGGACTGAACGATCGATCGTTCAGTCCCCTCTGCATTTTCCACCCTCTGTTTCTTCGACAACGTCTTTCTTCTATCGCTCCACCTCGATCATGACGGTCCGGGCATAGAATCGTCCTTCGGGTGTGTTCTCCCCTCCGATCATCCCCTCCTCCCCGGCGGCGACAACCGTCACCGGTATATCGGCAAAGATCTTCGCAACGGCTTCGGCCCGTCGTCCCGAAAGGGTGCGGTTGTAGCCGCTCTCTCCCAGATCGTCGGCGTAGCCGGTGATCGTCAGCTTCGCCCCTTCGGGCAGGCTCCCCCTGAACTTCTCCAGAACCTCGCGATGTTCCCGGCTCAACTCGGCGCTGTTGTAGGGGAAAAGGATCGGCGTCGAGACCGTGACGGAACGGTCGTCGAGCAGGATATCCTCGCGCCTGACACGCTCTACCCGGGTCTCAAGAATCTGCGGACCGGTGCTGAAGCCGTCGGCGTTTTCTTTCTGAAGCGAGAGGCTGTAGGTCAGATCGGTGCCGGAGGCCAGGAGGGCGGCCTCCTCCGGAGTCAACGGCCGGATCACATTCCCCTCGGGTACTCCCTCTCCCTTCGTCGAACCGATTGTCCTCCCCCCGACGGCCATCCGCATCTCCCAGGAATCGGGGGCCACACTGTCGGGCACCCTCGTCTCGATCCCGAAACCGGGAGAACCGTAGGTCCGGATCGTATCCTCCACAATCATCGGGTCCAGAAGCGACCCGTCGGCAACAATCTCCACCCGTCTGTTCTCCTCACGTCCCCCGGGAAGCGTCGGATTTGACGGACGCTCGGGCAGATTTCTTCCCTCCACCGTCATGCGGGAAGGATCGATTCCCCACCGTTGGGTAAGATAGGCGGCAACGTTTGCGGCCCTCTTTCGCGAGAGTTCCAGATTTCCCTTCTCCTCTGCGTCATCGGCATTCGTTCCGATCAGCCTGATCTTCTCTGCAGGCCGCTCCCGCATCCGTTCCCCGAGCAGATCGAGCAGGTTCCGGTATCGTCCCACAATCGTCTCCCCGGCATTGTCTTCTCCTTCCGTATAGCGCGAGGGTATCTCCGCCGAATTCTCCGGAAAGAAGATGTAGGGGAGCAATGCGATCTCCCGCCGCCTGATCCGTTCCTCCACGACGACAAGAAGATCGTCCCTCCTCTCCCCGTTCGGCCCGATGCCGTAGGCCGCAACCGAGGCGACCAGTTCCGGTTCAGGCTGTGCGGGGGGTGGCGGTGGGGGGACCGGCGGATCGAGGGAGGGGAGGATCGGAGGATCCGGGTTCGGGACCGGACGGCTGAACGTGTAGCGGAGCGAGACCGAGGGGCGGGCTCCGGCGATGATCGGCGCGCTCTCGCCGGACAGCGGACTGTTGAAGTAGGAGGAGAAGGTCAATTCGGGAATCAGCGAAAGTCCGCGCGCTATCGAAAGGTCATACCCGACGCCGGCTGTGATCCCGAACAGAAGAGCGCTCCCCGCCCCACCACTTGCATAGGTCTGACGCTTCGTCCCGTTCGAGAAGGAAAGTTCGCTCTCGTCATCCCCGCCAAGCTCCTCGACAAATTCGTAGCGGGGATTGTTTGCAAAGCCGATCTTCCCCCCTGCAGTAAATCTGAGAGGTATGGAAAGAGGAGCAAAGGCGACGTACGGCTCCAGCGAGAGGGTGCTGACCTCCATCTCGAACCGGTACTGACTTTCAATCGTTTCCAGCTCGCCATTCGCCATTCGACGTTGACTTGCCGGAAGGTCCTGGGTCAAGGCACCGGAGCGGTTCTCGAAGAGTCCGCGCAGACCAAGCGAGAGAGTTGGAGAGAGGCTGTACTCGGCAAACGGACCGAACGCCCCGCCGAATCCCGTCCCTCCACCGACAACACCGCAGGCCCCTCCGCCCAGTCGCGGATCGGCTCCGACGTCGAGTTCTCCGGCGTAGGCATTGAAAACGGTTCCGCCGAGAAAGCCGACCGAGAAGGGGAGCCGCTCGGGAGGAGTCGGCGGAGGAGATTCCTGGGCATAGAGCCCTGTGGCAAGGAGCAGGAGCAGAAAAGGAATCGTTCCTCCTGCTGTCCCACCACACAATGCTCCGTTTCCGGCTCGAATCGTCATCGCTCGCTTCCTCATCGTTCTATCACAACCTCCCGTACGTCGGTCAGCACCTCGTTCACCGTCATCCGGCAGAAATAGCGTCCGGGCGGGACCACCCGCCCCGGCAGCACAAGTTCGTCGTTCCCCTCCTCTCTTCGCTCGTTCAGAAGAACGGCGACTTTCCGACCGGCGGCATCATACAACACAATCGTCACATCTCCATCCACCGGAACGCGGAACGGAATGCGGAGCAGATCGCGAACCGGGTTCGGATAGATCGGCTTCAGCATCCGGTTGCCGGAGAAGATCAACCGCTCGTGGGCCAGACATTCGGCACTCAGCCGGAAGGCGTAGCCGGTATCGATCAGCGCGGTCAGACAGTATCGGGAGATGCCGTCAAGTTGCAGGTCGAGAGAAGAGGCGATGGTATCCCCCCGCAGGACGCGCATCCGGAGGTTGGCGAGCGTCCCCGGATCGCTCAGGGGACTTCCGCCCGGCCCCATCACCAGCCGGATCACCCGTCCCTCATCGGTCAGCCTGCTCTCGGCCACCTCCCACCCGTCGGTCAACGTGCCGGAGCGGATGACATCATCGATTTCCAGAAGATTCGGATCGAACTTTGCAAGGAAGGTGATCTCCGTCGTCGGAACACGTCCATCCTGAAGCGGTTCGTACTGAATCGGCAGACTCAGCAGATCGCCGAAGGCCCCTTCCAGACTTTCCATGCTCAACCGGAAGACGACCGTATCGAGTTCGGCAAAGACATCCTGAATCGGATTCTCGTTCAGGATCTCGTTCGTCTCGAAGTAGGCCCGTCCGCTTCTGACCCCGACCCCCTTCGGTCGGTAGATCGTGTTAAATTAGAACGTGTCCCCCGGCGGCAGACGCCGGATGCTGTCCCACGGGACATCATATCCGATATCCTGATAGTGGTCTCCGGCAAAGAAGATCAGCCGGAATTCCAGCGTGTCGTTTCCGCTGTTCCAGATCTTCGTCGGCACCCGCTGCTCCTGACAGCCGACAAGTCCGAAGTCGATCGTGTCCGGCTCCATGTGGAAGAACCCGCTCTTGACGTAGGTGCAGATCGTGATCGTATCCCGCCGGTCGCACGGCTGGGCCGTCACGTAGAAGGTGGCACAGAACCGCCCGGTATCGGTTGCGCTGACGCTGAAGTCGACCGAGGTGACTCCGGATGAGACCGGCACATCCTGCCAGGGGGAACGAAGCACGATCTCCCCTCCGTTCTCCGGAGCCGGTTCGATCGTAATCTGTTGCGCCGCCCCCCCGACAAACGCAATGATGTTGTATCCGCGCCGACTGCCGAGCGGATAGCGCGGGTCGTCGATTCGGTCGTCCATCAACCGGAACGAGACGCAGCTTTTGACGCCGGTGATCGGCACCCGGACCTCACCGGGGGAGGCGTTGGAGGAGATGATGCGGAGCGTATCCCGCAGAAGATCGCCGCAGTCGAGCGTGGTGTCGATGCTCGGATCGAACGCGAGCGTGATCGTCACCGAATCGCACGGACCGAGGGTAAAGGGACGGGGGGGTGCGTTCAATACGCGGTAGAAAGTGCCTTCGGTAAACAGGAGCGAATCGATCCGCAGCGGCGTCTGTCCGCTGTTGAAAATCAACTGGTTATAGGTTTTCAACTGATTGCAGGCTTCCGGCTCGAAATCGATCGTCAGCGACGTTCCGATCCGCGGGGTCGGCGAGGCGACAAACTTGGCGATCCAGCCGCCGTGATAGTCGTTGGTGTTCTTCAGCGGATTTGGTGTGAGAGGGAGATCGAACGAGACGGTGCCGCCGTAGATATAAACGCTCCCATCCCCTCCGGCACTCACTCCCCGGACACTCTGCTCCCACAGACGTGCTCCCGATGAGGCGGCCCCCCCGACATAGGTGCTGAACTCCAGACCGTTCAGTCCGGGACTCAGCAGAGTCAGCGCCGCGTCGGCCGTTCCGCGCAGGCGATCCTGCACGTTCACCCGCGTGATCGGGTAGTTTGTCGACGAAGTGGCGACGCCGGCGACGATGTTCCCTTCCGGATCCAGCGCCAGCCCACCGAGTCCGTCGAACCCGGTCCCTCCCAGATAGGTGGCGGCGGCGATCCGGTTGGCGTTGATGTCGAAACGGAGGACGAACGCATCCACCCCGCTGGAGTCGTCGCCGTCGGGATTGTTCGGTCCGGACTGTAAAACGCCGGGAGTTGTCGGAAGCGTCCGGCTCCGGGTCGATCCCCCGAGAACGACCACCCCCTCACGTTCCAGCAGAAGCCCCTGATATCCCCGCTCCGAGGTCAGTCCGCCGATGGGCAATCCCTGACTGCGCCGCGCAAAATAGTCTCCGTAGCCGAGTCCGAATCTTCCCGCCCCTCCGTTGTCGCCGATGTATGTACCGTAGAGAAGCGTTTCGGTCGAGGGAGAGATTCGGGCAAGGTAGAGATCGTACACACCGCCGCCGAGCCCCGCATTGGCCCTCTCCTGGAATGCCCCCGGGGTCGTCTTCAGATCGGAAGAGTTCGTGCTCCCCAGAATATAGAGGTCGCCCGAAGGTCCGGCCGCGATCTTCCCGGCAAATTCATTCCCGGCTCCGCCGTAGTAGGCGCTGAAAAGAAGGTTCCGACCGTTCGGATCGAGCAGCGAGACGAAGGTCTCGAAGCCCTTCAACGACTCGGTGGTGGAAAAGCTCTCGGGCGAAACGGTTACGGGGAAGGTGAGCGTATCCCCCCGTCCGCCGCAGACGGCTGCGTGCGTTATGCCGGTCAGGGCAACGTTGCCGGAGGGATCCAGAGCGATATCCCGCACGTAATCATCGTCTCCCCCTCCCAGGTATGTCCCCCACTCCATCGTTCCGCCTGCGCCGAGCCGGAAGACGTAGAGATCGAAGTTGTCGCCGAACGGAGGACCGCACCGGCTGTTGATCCTGTTTGCAGCCCGATCCTGCTGATAGGCTCCGGAGGTGGTTGTCAGTCCCGGACGGTTCGTCGTCATCGCCACGACAGCCTTGCCGTCCGGCGTCACCTCCACCGCTTCGCCCAGACCTTCGTAGAGACTGAGGATCACGCTCCCGGTCTGCGGATCCTGAAGGACGTCATAGACGCCGAGGTATTCCGGCCCGAAGACCGAGGAGTAGATCAGCGAAGAACCGTCCGGTGTGATTTTGCTGACGAAGAAACGATTGTCCGGCACAAGTTCGCCGATCGAGGGGACGGTGGGAAAGTTTGTGGCCCGCGAGAACCCGGCCGCATAGCCGTTCCCGGCCGAATCGACCGCCATCGAGGTCACCTCATCGAAGCCCCCCCCTCCGAAGAAGGTAAGGTATTCGATCGCCAGACAGGGATCGATCACCAGCGGATGGTCCGGATCGTAGGAGCCGACGATGAAGCCGTAGGAATCGACGCCGATTTTCCTGAATCGCACATCCACCTCCACTCGCCTCCCGTCGATCTCCTGATAACTGTAGGGAGCACCTTCACGCACTGTGCCGAAGGGCGTTTGCACCTCCAGACCCCCATTGTCGGCAACCCGCAGCGCCTCGGCCCCGGCGTACCGTATGGCGATCCGTCCCGGATCCCCCCCCGGCCGGACGATGAGATCGTACTTCATTCCTCCGACCCGATTCTCCCCCTCTTCCGTTTGACGGCCATAGAACAGGGCATCGATGTGGGGATAGATCCCGTGATAGCGAACGCTTCGATAATCCCGGGCACCGGTAAACTGCTCGTCCGGCCGGCTTCCCAGATAATAGTTCCAGACCGCTCCGGCCCCTTCTTCTCCGGAGACGGCGGCATCTTCCGAAGCGCCCACAAACTCCGTCGTCAGACCATATCCTTTCGCCGTTTTGTCTTCCCCGGATCGTTTGTCCCGAACCGGATACCACCAGTCGACCGCCGTCCGCCTGAAACGGAGAAGGGCCTGACTGTTTGTCCCCATCAGAGCCGTCTCTTCGTCCCACTGGCCGATATTCTCCACAAACCGGAACGCACGGACGTTATCCTGCCCCATCATCCGGACGGCGGAAAACATCAACACTGAAGAAAGCAAAAGGGACCGGAGGAGATTCCTTCCCATCGTAGCGATGGACTCTCCGCCGTATGTGGAAATCGACATGAATTATCGTATGTTCTTGCTCACAGAATACACTTGCAGCCGGCGACGACAGCCGTTGTAACGGAAGGGAAAACACAGGAGTGGAAGCCTCCCCTCTGCTTCAGAAAGCCGGAAGAGTTACACGGGAACCTTCCGACGGTTACATGTCGGCCACCTGCGGAAACGGTCGACGTATCCTCTCCATCCGTTTCGGGGGAACCACACATGTCCCCCTTTTGCAGATAACGGCCATCGGGATGATATTCAGACAATCACTGACCGCGACTTCAAAAGAACGTAACAGAAACTCGACCCGCAGAGTCCTATACGTGATCCGGACACCCGCTCCGGTGTTATACAGAGAGTGATACAAGGAAGCAAACATAGAGAACTTTCCCCGCTCGAATCATGACAATGTTCGTATACAACTTCTTTACGGAACTGTTCACGACCGCCGCCCGGCGAACAGTCGTCGCCACTGTTGCGACAATTCTTGTGGTTCTTACCACCTGTACAACGTATGCACAGGTCGGACGCTGGGACCAGCGATTCGGATGGTATGGAGCCACCGGCACCGTTTTCGCAATCGGGGCGGGAGATTGCGATATGTATATCGGCGGACAGTTTTCCGGCCCTCAATCCTCACCGAACAACTACGTAGCCCGCTGGGACGGCGGAACGTGGTCGGTGCTCGGCGAGGGTCTGCTGGAAGGGGCCGACGGCATCGTTCACGCAGTGGTGACCAACGGCAGCGACGTTTACGCAGCCGGAGCGTTCACGAGGTTCGACGGCACGGAAGTCAACGGTCTGGCCCGCTGGAACGGGACCGAGTGGGTATCGGTCGGCGGAGGAGTCGGAGGGACCGATCCGGTTGTCCGGGACGTGGTCGTCTTCGGCAGCGAAATCTTTATTGCCGGAGAATTCACCTCGGCCGGTGGAGTACAGGCAAGCAACCTTGCACGCTGGAATACCTTCACCCGGGAGTGGACCCCGATAGATAACGGGACCGACGGCCCCATCTACGATCTTGAACTGCAGGGTGACTGGCTCTATATCGGCGGAACATTCGCCCGAGCCGGGAACATCGACGCAAACAACATTGTCCGCTACAACCTGCTGACCAATCAGTGGCAACGATTCGGCACAGGAGTCAACGGTACGGTCCGGACAATGGCGGTTGAGGACACCACCGTCTACGCCGGGGGAGAGTTCACCACAGCCGGAGGCGTCAGCGCTCCGCACGTGGCGGCGTTGAATCGCGTGACCGGGAACTGGAGTTCGCTCGGAACCGGGACCAACGACATCGTCTACGCACTGGAACTGCGCGAGAAGGATCTGTATGTCGGCGGCGCGTTCACGCGGGCCGGAGACACGGATGCAAACCGGATCGCCCTGTGGAGAGGGAATAACTGGATATCTCTGGAAGAAGGGGTCGATCAGACGGTCTACGCTATCGCCTCCTGCGACGAACGCCTCTGTGTTGGAGGAGAATTCCGGAATGCCGACGGTATCGAATCGCCATTCGTCGCCGAGTGGGACTTCAACCAATGGGGACCGCTCCGCACCGCTGAATCTCATGGATTGAACGATGAGTCGCGAGGAGTTGCCCTGGTCGGCAACGGATTCTACGTCGGCGGAGCATTCACCACGGCCGGATCGACGGCCGCCCGTCACGCAGCCTGGTGGGACGGAGGTCAGTGGCAGCCTCTGGAGGACGGAACCGACGGACCGGTCAACGCCGTGGCGGCCGACGGGGACGATATCTATTTCGGAGGGGAGTTCATGCAGGCGGGCTCGGGTTCGGCCGCCACTCCCCACATCGCCGTCTGGAATCATACCACGAAACTCTGGCGCGGACTCGGAGCGGGAGTCAATGGAACGGTCCACACCATCGTGAGTGACGGACGGTTCGTTTACGTCGGCGGCGAGTTTACGCAGGCCGGGACCACGGGAGTCATGAATGTCGCCCGGTGGGACAAGCAGAGCAACACGTGGTCCGCTCTCGGTTCGGGCGTCAACGGTCCGGTCCATGCACTTGAACTTGTCGACGGGGATCTGTGGGTCGGCGGAGCATTCACCGCAGCCGGATCGACCCCGGCCTCGAACCTCGCTCTCTACTCCCTTTCCGGCAATGCATGGAGCGCAATCGGTGGGGGGACGAACGGATCGGTTCACGCCATCACACGGAGCGATGACGGGAACATCTACATCGGCGGAACCTTTACCGAAGCCGGAGGAGAGCAACTGGACCACATCGGGTTCTGGAACGGGAACGCCTGGCAGGGGATGGAAGACGGTGTGACCGAAGGAGTGACCACAACGATCGTCAACGCCATCGAGGCGGTTGACGAGAGAATCTATATCGGCGGAGAGTTCACTCTGGCCGGAGGAATCCCTGCCGGCTACATCGTGATGTGGAGCGGAAGCTGGGCACCGGTCGGCGGCGGACTCAGCGGTTATCTCCCCTCAGTAAAAGGACTGGCCGCAGACGACGACAAAGTGGTGATCGCCGGCGACTTCACCACCGCCGGAGAAGTCCCTTCGGTGAACATCGCCGTCTGGTTCCCCTTCGTGCTCGGAACCGATGACTATGTCGCCGGGGAAACCGGACCGCTCCTGCAGGCCACGCCGAATCCGTTCCGGGATCGGACCGGCATCACGATCTCCGGACTGAGTCCGGCAAACCGGAACGCAGAGGCGACCGTGACGATTGTCGACGCGCTTGGAAGAGAGACGGCCCTGCTGCACAGCGGACCGGTTCGTAGTGAATCGCTCCGGCTGGAGTGGGACGGCTCCGGCCATCCGGACGGCATCTACTTCGTCCGGATTCGCTGCGGCGAACGGACGGAGATACTGCAGCTCGTTCTGCAATAGCCTTGCCGACGACTTTCGGATTGAACGGGAATCAACAGGGATCACACGTAATCGCAGCCAGCAACAGAGAACTTGAACCTTGAATTGTTATGTCAACGATAAAGACCATCTGCTTCACTCTCCTCGGACTCGGTCTCGGTATCCTCTCGGCAAACGGGAATCTATCGGCCCAGAGTCTGGATCACCTTGTTGATGAGCACGGCTACATTTCCGGCAAGACTCCTGTGCAGGAGAGCTTCAACGCCGAAGGGTGGCGTGTCGTTCTGGATCCGGACGGAACGCCCCGCTTTGTCAGGGACACCGATCCGGTCACTCCCCTCTCGGCCCCCCCTCCGATCCCGTTTCCGGATGATGTCCACTGGGACGCAGGATTCGGAGCCGCCGGCACCATCGGCTCGATTCGCGTTGTCGCCCTCTCCGGGTGCGACGACATTTACGTGGGAGGATCGTTCACGACGATCGGGGGTGTCGAAGCGCGGAACATCGCCCGCTGGGACGGCAGCCGGTGGCATTCGGTAGGAGAGAATGAGAACAACGGAGTTGACGGAACGGTCTATGCGATTACGG
>CBFGQN010000051.1:0-12308 GCA_965650895.1 uncultured Ignavibacteria bacterium
CAACAAACTTCAACACCCCACCCGAGGTCACCCCATCGCTGCTCGGAGAGTAGTACGCATCCCAAGTGTTGTTCGGACCTAACTTCCCGCCCGAGAACAGCACGATCATCGGTTCGTTCGCATGATAGATGCTCGGTCCGGTCAACGACAACATCTCATATCGCTGTGAACTGTCACCGACATAACCGACACGGGTTCGCGTGCGAAGCAGTGTGGTCGTCAAGACTTTCTCTGCGTCCTCCCGTGCAAAACTTCGTGTTCGGAAGTCCTTGCCCGAACGTGAGAGATAGAGATGGATATGACGCAGATCACCATCGTAGACCGTTCCGGCCAGATCGACCGTCCCGTCTCCGTCATAGTCACCAATGGTCAGTTCATGATTCAGTCCGGTCGGACCGAGAAGGAGGACACGATCAGGCTGGTTGGTCCAGTTCCAAGGGGAGCCATCGCGACCGAACCAGAACTTGAGTTTATAGTTACCATCGCGATACTGAGTGCCGAGGGCCACGTCGAGATATTGGTCTCCATCGAAATCCTGAGTATAGAGGTAGTACTGATTTTCAGTAAAGTTTTCTTCCTGATCGACGATGACGTGTGTGGGCTGATCGACCTGAAAGCTCTCCCCTCCTTGGTAAAACCAGATCTCTCCCACCTGACTGCGGACATTTTCACGAAGCGTCATTCCCGTCGACAGAACCAACTCATCCCCCTCCTCTCCGTCCAGATCAACTGCCCGAATATCCGTCGGTGCAATCAACACTGGAGGCTCCATTGTCTCCAACGCATTGAGAATCTTCCCCGGTGACTCTTCAACACTTCCAGACGCTATCCGGTAGAAATACAACAGGTAGCGATCCGGGTCATCCTGAAACCGGTAGTGACCTGAAACGAAATACCGACTCTCATTCCCCTCGAAGTTGCCGATGACAGGATACGACGGCAATGGTGCCGAGATCACCGCCTCCCAGAACGGAACGGTATCCGGCCTCGGTGCATTTCCGCGGTATGCTCTCCAGGTCGATTCCTTGCCGAAGTGAACGATGAAATCCATGTACGGATCCTCGTCGATGTATACGAACTGGCCGACAGCCGAGCCGACGCGATCTCCGGAGTTCACTCCGGTCACCTTCCAGATCGAACGCAGCGTCCAGGCGTTCGGATTCGCTTCGATCTTCTCAACGACCTGTCCATGCAACGAAGAACTCAACAACGGCAACCAGACCACAAGGGAAACGAGTGCAAGGCGGGACAGGAAGGATATGAGAGGCATATGTCATCTCCATAATCTGATGAATGACCGATATTAGCCATAGGCAACAGAAGTACCAATGCCAAAATCTCCTACGGCAAAAAAAATGCTCCGCTCATGCTTCGTTTCAGTTCACTTGGTTATCCTCGCTATCGATAATGCCGTTCTGCCGTGAGACATCCGTTGCCCGGCTCCCGGTCCGGACCACCGGGGGTCAGGCATTTCTTCTGTGATCCGCCTTCGGGTTCCTTCACTCATCCGCTCGCAAACTTCCCTGATTTCTCATCCCCTCCCCGCACGTATATTGCGCCCGACATTCCCAATCGGTTCCGGAGAAGAAAATGGCACAACACAACGAGCATATCGTCCGATCCTACATGGAGAAAGTCCTGGCGTTGCGGCGTGAGCGGGAGCAGGAGGAATTGCGGGAGGAAGAGCTTGAAGAGATCGCTCTGCAGGCCGGTCTCTCCCGCGAGGATCTGGAGTATGCCCGCAAAAGCTTTCAGGATCACATCAATCGCGGACGGGGTTTTGCGCAGTACGGCAACTGGGAGCGGGCCTCGCTTGAACTGGAACATGCCGTCGCCCTCTCGCCGAACGATCCGCAGGCTCTCACCGCTCTGGCCGCAGCCCTCTGGAACCGGGGAGTGGAGAACGACCGAAGCGAGGATAAATACCGGGCCATGCAGTACGCCGAGCGGGCACTGCAACTCGATTCAAGCGGGACCGAGGCGGTCCGGCTGATCACGCACATGACCGAGTCGCCGAATCAATTCTTCGGCCAGGTGACGCCCTCACGACCGACCACCGGAAGCGGAGGGAAGGGGAACGCCGCGGAAGGACGTCCGGCAGGGAGAAGAGCACCGCTGATCGTTGCCGCTCTGGCCATGTTCGCCTGTCTCGGCGCAGGCATCGCCGTCTTTCTCGCCGCCTCCGGTTCTCCCGAAACGGTCCGTTCCGTGACGACGACTTCAGAGACCGACAGTGAACCGGAGGCCCCGGAGCCGACCGGCTTTGCTCATCAGGTCATGGCCTTCGGAGAGAAGGGGGTCGGTCCGGGAAGGATGGAGGATGCGCGCCATATCGGACTGGACGGGAAGGGAAACATCTACGTCGGGGAGTACGGCGACGGGCGCGTCCAGATGTTCGGTCCCGCAGGCGAGTTCATCACGCAGTGGAATATCGGAGAAGACATGCCGATGCGCGGGCTTGCCGTCGGTCGTGACGGAACGGTCTACGTCGTCTTCAGCGGGCATATCCACAAGTACAACGGCTCAACCGGTGAGTCGCTCGGCCGGGTTCCGTACGATCAGGAGCGGGGATTCGATGATGTCGCCGTCAGGGGAGACGGAGGTCTGGTCGCCTTCTGGAGAGGATTGAAGAAAGAGGGGAACGGAAGATATATCGGCAGCAGCGACGACATCGTTCTCTTTGACCGGAACGAAAAGGTGGAACGGGTGATCGAGCAGGGAATCAGCAAGGCGGCCGACGGGATGGTGGTGAGTGCAAGGATCGCCGTAGACGGTCGGGGGACAATCTATGCGCTCGACAGCCACAGCGACGCCGTCTTCAAGTTTGCCCCTGACGGTCGCTTCGTCAATCGTATCGGAAGCCGGGGCGACCAGCCGGGACAGTTCCGCGCCCCCGGCGCGATTGCCGTTGACGGACTGGGCCGCCTCTACGTCAGCGACTTCAGCGGTGTGCAGGTCTTCGATGGCGATGGAAGGTATCTGGGCGTCTTCGATGTGGAAGGAGCGGCATCGGGGATCGCAGTCGATGATCGGGACGGAATCTACGTCGTGGCGCGGGAGAGGGTCTTCAAGTTCCGGCAAGGAAATTCAAAATGAAAAATTCAACGTTCAAAAACGGATGCGAACGTCGCGATTCTCCCGCCAGCCCCCTTCTCTTCTTTCATTTTTGAATTTTTCATTTTGAATTCTGCATTGACGCTCAGAGTTCATCGATATCGAAGTAGTTGATCGCCCGCAATTCCAGTTCGGTGTCGGGGAGAGCTTCGATGATGATGTACTCGGTCCCCTCAAGACGACTTGACCCCTCGTAAATCCGTTCGCAACCGACCGAGAACTCCACCTGATCGGCCTCGCTCAGAATCTTCACGGTCTCCTCTTCGGTGTCGGCATTGAACTCAAGCGGAATCGTCCTTCCGTCCTCGGTCCGGACGCTGCAACCGTCCACCGCATAGTGGAAGGCGATGCCGTCGGAGCTGTCGAACCGGTGGCTGACCGCCCGCGTGTAGAAGTTCGCTCCGGTGCCGGAGAGAATCGCCACGTCGAACTGGGCCAGATACTGCGTCTGTTCGTCGACCCGAACGGCAAACCGGCCTCCGGGCCGGATCCGGACATAGTCCCCCTCGGCCCTCACGTCCCGCCAGTCGGAAATGGCGATCCCTTCAAGCGCATACTGTCCGACAACGATATCGTAGCGTTCGTAGGCACACCCGACCGAGCCGATGAGAAGGGTCGACAGAAAGAAGGAAAGGATGCCGGATCGGATCGATCTGTTCATCGCCGCATCACCTCCGCCGGAGAGAAAAGAGCGTCGCCGATACCGATGCCGAAACCGATGTAAGGTGTCGTGAAATCGTCCGGCGCCTGCAGGTCCTCAAGATCGGTCAGCACATCGACGTTTGTCGATCCGCTGACCAGACCGGCCACAAGGTTGATCGTCATCGGGAAGTCGAAACCGAGTTGCTCGATCTCCGGCACCTTCAGCACCGCCCGCAATCCGAGGTGCCAGGTAGTGGAGGGGAAATAGGTCAGCTCGCCGAACGGCTCCAGGTTCAACTCATCGGCGACAAGGTTCAGCCGGTATCCGGTCCGCAACGGCAGGAACCCGAAGGCGACATCCGTTTTGTTCAACGCCATCAGGTTGAAGAGGGACGTACCGACGAACCAGCGCCGGTCGCCGATCGGCACCGGAATCGAGGCCGAGGCGAAGCGGAGAATCATGCCGGTGAACGGAGGCGTTCCGGCAGTCGGATCTTCCAGCGAGGCGGCAAACGGATCGGACGTATCGGAGAAGGCCCGGACAATGTCGACGTTCAGACCGCTCACCTCCAGAGCGTTATGATCGTGATCTTTCCACTCGATAAACAACTCCTCGGTCTTGTTCACGAAGTCGAGCGCCGAGACGCCAAGCCCGAAGTAGGGGAACGTGACCCCTGCAGACGAGTTCGCCGAGAAGAGGGAGGAAGTACCGGCAATGTATCCGGCATATCCCCGGAAGTTCAGTCCGCCGTATGAGCCGACATCAAACGTGGAGCCGATGTTGACGTAGTGGGAAGGTCCCCACGGACCGGAGAAGCCGAAGAACGGAGTCACCATGATGTAGGGAGGCTCCTCCCGCAGGAAAAAGCGTTTACGGATATAGATCGGAGCGACACCGATCAGCGCTTCGTCGGAATCCCACTCCGCACTCGAATCGTTCTGCCGGACAAAGAGTTCGGTGGCGGCCGTCCCTATCGTCCAGTTCGGCGCGTCATCAAACCACCGCAGGCGAATTTCATACGGCATGAACCGGTACATATCGGCCGTGAAGATCTTCGATGCGGTCGTCCGCTTGATATTCAGCAGGCCGTAGAGACCGAACAGACCGTTGCCGGCGCCGTCGGTCGATCCGGTTGAGAAGAACCCGGCCGTCTCGATGCCCCCGAAGCGGAGGAATGCCGGATAGTGACGCTCCACGGTCGAGTCGCGCTGCACGTATTCCCGCGTGATCTGCACCGTTCTGGGGGAAGGATAGATCGTCCCGTTCTCCCGGTCGCCCGGCGGGTTGTGGACCTCCTCGCGAATCGTCGTGTCGCTCTGCGTGATCGTGTAGAGATCCTCTTCGGTCCGCGTGATCGTGTAGCATCCGGACAGCAGCGACGAGACGAAGAGGAGAAGAACGGGAATGAATGCAACATGCAAAGGGAGGAATGCAAAAGGAGAGATCGACTTCCCGCTTCCTCTCTTTTTGCCTTTTGCACTTTGCATTTTGCCCCTACTCCCTCCTTCCGATCCAATCCAACATTCAAAAGAGAAAGACATCCCGCCCCCCCTTCTCAGTTTCTGTGGTTTTGAATTTTTCATTTTGAATTTTGCATTGATCCCTGGTCCCTACTTTCTGAACAGCTCCACCCTTCTCAGTCGGGCACGATAGAGTTCGTCGGCTTCGTTGGGGTAGGCCGGCAAGGGGCGCCTCTCTCCTTCGGTCCGGACCTGAAGCAGATCGGGATCGACGCCGCGGCGGACGAGTTCACGTCGGATAAATTCGGCCCGGCGGCGACCGAGATCGATATTGTAGGCATCCGAGCCGATCGGGTCGGTGTGGCCGACAAGCTCGATGCGGGCACCGGAGGCCGGATCGATCCGGCGAAGCACGTCGGCCGCTTGGGCGATCACATCAACCCAACGTCTGTCGGTCGGCAGACCCCGTTCGTCAAGGGTGAACTCGTACGGGTTGCTCGCATCGTTGAAGGGAAAGTTCACGCGGAAGACGACGGTGTCCAGGAAGACGACATCGCGATTGATCTCCTTCTTGTTGTTGTAGACCGGGACCTCCACCTGTTCGGTCCCGTAGAGATTCCCTTCCTTGCTGGCGGTGACGTCGTATTTCTTCCCTTCCTGAATATCGAATTCATAGTTCCCCCGGGGATCGCTCACCGTCGAGTCGACCCGGCGCGGTGGATCCCGCTCATCGAGCGTCACGGTTGCCCCGTCGACCGGTCTGCCGTCGTTGTAGCGGACCGTGCCGCTCAGATGGAGCGAGTCGGCACGTTCTGTGGTGACCACCTGTCCCGGACGTCCGCGAAAACCCCGGTGGAGGACGTAGACGTCGAAACCGTTCGATCCCGGTTGATTGGAACTGTAGTAGAGAAGCGTGTCGGGAGAAGCTCCGGATGGAGAGGAGGGGAAGAGTTCGTCCGACGGCGTGTTGATCGGCCGCCCGAGATTCTCCGTCCGTCCCGGCTCTCCCCCGGCCAGAGGGGCGCGAAACAGGTCATAGCCCCCCACGGTCTGATGTCCGGAGGAGGAGAAGTAGAGCCACTTGCCGTCGCCGCTGACGAAGGGGGAGAGTTCGTCGCAGGGGGTATTGACCGCCGGACCGACATTACGCGGCTCGGACCATCGACCGTCGGCCCCGAGACGAGACATGTAGATATCGGTCCCCCCGACGGCATCGAGTCGCCCGGAGGCGAAATACATCGTTCGTCCGTCCGGTGAGAAGGCGGGCTGGGCATCCCAGTGAATGAAGGTGGAGACCGATTGCCGCACGGCGTTCGAGAGGCGTTCTTCCCCCTCTGTCCTGACACCGACGATATCGTAATCCCCTTTCACCGTTCCGGGGAGTCGTCCCCCGATCAACATCGTATCGGTCACGGCATTGTACGCCGGAGTTCCGGTCGAGGAAACCAATGTCCCGGTTTCAAATGTTTGTTGTGGGAGAGCGGAGGTCACCGATGTGAACCGGACCGGATGGATTCCGTCCCGTCGATCCCTTCCGGTCCCCTCTCTGATCGTCGCACGTCCGTCGGTCCGCGCCGTCACGCCGGAGGCGAAGGCGACGCCGAACTCATCGGTCCCCGTATCAAGTCCCTTGACGCGGTCTATCACCAGATAGTAACCGTAACCGCTTGATCCGGTGTCGAAGGTCACTTCGTCGTACTTGCCCGGTGCGCAGGGAACGAAAGGATCGGGGCATTCATACAGGGGACGCTCTTTCATGTTGATGCGCGAAGCGCAACCGCCGAGCAGCAGCACGGCGAACAGGAAGAGCAGGATTCGGCTGGAAGCGTAATGGACGTTCCGTCTCACGGTCACGAAAATTTGGTCGTGCAACAGGATAATAACCTGACCTGACGGGGCAAGCTACGAGAATTCGGAGTGACGGCAAAGGAGGGGAGACGGAGCCGAATCGGCCGGAACCTTCCATGCGTGCAGGTATCGATAACCTTTCTTGCTTTCAGATAGCATGCTTGATACGGAAACTGATCTGATTCTAAAGCTTGCCGCCGCATTTCTCTGCGGGGGCATCGTCGGACTGGAGCGGGAGATGACCGGCAAGGTTGCCGGACTTCGCACCTGCATTCTGGTCTGCGTCGGTGCGGCAATCTTCACACTTGTCAGCATGGAGATGGCCGCCCGGTTCGGCGGAGACCCGACACGTATCGCCGCGCAGATCGTCACCGGCGTCGGCTTTCTCGGGGCGGGTGCGATCCTCCGGGAATTCGGTCGTGGCGTGACCGGTCTGACGACTGCCGCAATCATCTGGACGATGGCGGCGATCGGCATGATGATCGGCTCGGGCGTGATTCTCAGCGCAGTCGGGGTCTCTCTCCTCGTGGTTCTCTGCATGTACTTCCTCTCGCAGTTCGAGGAATGGCTGCATAATCGTCTCTCCCGGAAGTTCCGGCTGACGGTCGTCAACAAGGGGAACGAACTGGATCGCGTGCAATCGCTGATGACGATTTACAAGATCAACATCCACGGACTCTCGATAGAGAACGAGGAGGGTCCGGAGACGACCGTTCTCTTCCGGTTTGCCGGAGCGAATACCGAAGAGCATGATTTTCTGAAATTGCTTCACGATATTGAGGGAGTTCACATCAGAAGCAATGATGAATGAAACATCGGCTCCCGGTTGATCGTTATACGGCAACCTTTTTTTCCGATGTTCTAACAGCAAACCGACACATGGCACATCAGCAATCCCGATACTCTCCCGAGCAGGTCCGGGCAATTCTTGAGAAGGCGCTCAGCCGGGGTGCGGGGCACGATCCGACGGGAGTCACCTACGACGAGCTGCTGGAGACGGCACGCGAACTCGATATCGACGAGAAGATTCTGGAAGAAGCGATTAGCGATTACGAGGAGACCTATCTACTTGAAGATGCCCGGACGCGGTGGAAGCAGAGGCGCAAGGGGAAGTTCTTCGAACATTTCCGCGCCTACCTCATCGTTAACGCCGTTCTGGCCGCTATCGACTTCGTGACCTCCGGAGGGACCTGGTTCTTCTGGCCTCTCTTCGGTTGGGGTATCGGACTGGCGTTTGACGCCGCCGAAGCATTCTATCCGAAGGATCGCGATGTGGAACGTGGAGCACAACGCCTGCTGCAGAAAGAACAGAAGGAACGCCGCAAACAGGAACGAAAGGATCAATGGCAGAACCTGGCCGACGGCATCTGCAAGCAGTTTACGGTTGACGGGAGAAAGAGAATCATCATCGAGAAGGGAGATCGGCGGATCAAGATCGGATAAGGGGTCAGGTTAGTAATGAACTCCGGTCACAAATTAAACATTCAGGGACTCCGGATCAGATGTCAAGGATGAAAAAGGGGAAGGAAGCCTGGCTTCCTTCCCCTTTTCTCATTTTTCCCCGATCCTCCCTCTTTCCCTTTCCCGCCCCCTTATCCTGTCGTACCCCTCACCCTCTCATGACATTCGACAATTGAAAATCCCCGATCGCGCTCCCCCTTCTTTTCCTCTCGTCACGCCCGTTCGTGCTCCACGTTCATTCCCGTTTCTTATATTGCACCCCCGCAAGCGGTCTCACCGTTCATTATCTCATTTGTTCAACAATATCTATCGGCTTCTCCGGGACGATTGGTCCACGGAGCCGGGAGATTATTTTTTATTCAGGGGATCACGTGACTTCCACAACAGCTTCGCGCAAACGCAGTTCAACGGAACAACAGGGACAGGCAAAGTACATCTTCATCACCGGCGGTGTTCTCTCATCGCTCGGCAAGGGGATCACCTCCGCCTCGCTGGCTCTGTTGCTGAAGTCGCGCGGACTTCGGGTGACGATCCAGAAGTTTGATCCCTACATCAACGTCGATCCGGGGACGATGTCGCCGTTCCAGCACGGTGAGGTTTACGTCACCGACGACGGAGCGGAGACCGATCTGGATCTGGGACACTACGAACGGTTCCTGAACCAGTCGATGACCCGGCAGAACAACACCACCACCGGTCAGGTCTACTACGAAGTGATCTCGAAGGAACGTCGCGGCGATTATCTCGGCAAGACCGTTCAGGTGGTCCCCCACATCACCGACGAGATTTCCAGACGGATGACGGCGCTGGGGGAAAGCGGGGAGTATGACGTGATCCTGATCGAGATCGGCGGCACGGTCGGCGACATCGAATCCCTCCCCTTCCTCGAATCGGTCCGCCAGCTCGACCTGAAACTGGGTCGCGGGAACACGCTCCACATCCATCTGACCTATGTCCCCTACATCAGTGCCGCCGGAGAACTGAAGACGAAGCCGACCCAGCACTCGGTGAAGGCACTGCTGGAGATCGGCATCCAGCCGGATATTCTCGTCTGCCGTTCGGAGCACCGGTTGTTGAAGGATATTCGGGAGAAGATCGCCCTCTTCTGCAACGTTCAGGGGGACTCCGTCATCGAGGGGCGAGATGCCGAGACGATCTATGAAGTCCCGCTGATCTATGCTCAGCAGAAGCTGGATGATCTCGTCCTCCGCAAGCTCCGCATCGACGCGCCCGAAGCCGACCTGAAAGTCTGGAAGCGTTTTGTCCGTCGCATCAAGAAACCGACCAACGGTCAGATAACCATTGCCCTGTGTGGTAAGTACACGAAGTATCAGGATGCTTACAAGTCGATTATCGAGGCGTTCATCCACGCCGGAGCGGCAAACAACGTGCATGTGGAATTGAAGTGGATCGACAGCGAGAACCTGGATACCGAAGCCGACGTACGGCGTGCGCTGAAGGGGATCGACGGGATGCTGGTGGCCCCCGGCTTCGGTGCCAGAGGAGTGGAGGGGAAGATCCGGGCCATACGCTATGTCCGCGAGAACCGCATCCCCTTCTTCGGCATCTGTCTCGGCATGCAGTGCGCCGTGATCGAATTCGCCCGGAATGTCTGCGGTCTCCCGGAGGCAAACTCCACGGAATTCGGCAGAACCGAGCAGAACGTTATCGATCTGATGCCCGACCAGAAGGACGTGACCGATATGGGAGGAACGATGCGGCTCGGAAGCTATCCCTGCATCGTGGAGAACGGCACGAAGACCTGGAAAGCCTACCGTGACCGCTTCATCAACGAACGCCACCGTCATCGCTACGAGGTCAACAATGCCTTCCGCGACCGGCTTGCCGAGGGAGGAATGGTCTTCAGCGGTCTCTCTCCCGATGGAAGACTGGTGGAGATCGTCGAGTTACCGGACCATCCCTGGTTCATCGGGGGACAGTTCCACCCCGAGCTGAAGTCCCGTCTGGTCGCCCCCCATCCTCTCTTCCGGGCCTTTGTGAAGGCCGCCGTCGATCACCGTGACGGGACCCCGGCAGTCAGCCGAAAGGGGAGCGCGAAGAAGAGCAAGAAGGGGAAGAAGAAGTAGAGGGCATTGTTCCCGAATTCCTGGACCGCAGATAAGGCAGATCGGACGGATCTGCCTCATCTGCGGTCCATGCACGAAGTCGACCACCGAATCGTTCTTGCTCCCTCATTTCCACCACAATCTGCAGGACGATCATGGGAGCGCAACTTCTCGCAAGGCAGGACCTCACCTGCGCCGATTACGCCGCAATCGACGACGGACTGCGCTATGAACTCATCCATGGAGAACTCCTTATGACACCCGCTCCCGGAACATTCCATCAAAGTCTCTCTACCAACCTGACTGTGCGCATCGCATCGTATGTTGAAAAGAATGACCTTGGTTCCGTCTTTGCCGCCCCGACCGATGTGATTCCTGACGACTGGAACACCGTGCGACCCGACATCCTTTTCATCGGCAGGGAACGTCTGGAATACATCAAGCCCCGCACCGTTATCGGCCCTCGCGACCTGGTCGTCGGAATCATCTCTAACGGAACGGTGGAAATTCTCGTTATGACCAAAGAGGAGTACAAACTTGCGGCCTTTGCCTCGGGAGAAGAGGCCGTCGCCTCGACGGCCACCGAGGGACCGACGATCCCGCTTGAAGAGATCATGCCGGACCGGGATCGGCAGAAGAACGGAACGGAATCGTGATAATTCCGCAACCCTCGTATCTTCAGGGAAATCTCCCGCAAGTCGATCACCCGGCCCGTCATGAACTTGTGAACCATTGATGTCAGAAGAACCGATTCCCTGATAATGCACCGTTTGCTGCAATACATTCTACCTCTCCTTCTCCTCTTTTCCGTCGGAACGCTCAACGGACAGACGCTTAGTCTGTACGACATCGACGCTTCCGGCTACCCGGTGATCCGGGCAAAGCTCCTCGCGCTGGATGCGGAAGGGAATCCCTACAGTCCCGATATCAACAAGCTTGAGTTGTACGAAGACGGCGTCAGGCGAACGATTCGCTCGGTCAACTGTCCCCCCCCGAAGGAAATCGTCCCGATCTCCTCGGTCCTGACCATCGACATCTCCAGTTCCATGCGGGAATTTGCCGACCGGAACATCAACATCGCCCGGGGGGCTGCCCGGGCCTGGATCGACGCGATGCCTCTCGGCATCTCCGAGTGTGCGATCACCAGCTTCAACGAGAACAGCTTTCTGAATCAGGACTTCACGATCGACGCCCAGCGTCTCCGCGTTGCGGTCGACGAGTTGCAGCCGGGGGGAGGAACATCCTACGACGCTGCGTTGATCTCACCCGTCATCGGAGCGATCCCGGTGGCGCTGGGGGGAAAGCACAAGCGGGTGATCGTCTTCCTGACCGATGGACAAGCCGGCGGGATGCAGAACGAGATCATCCGCCAGGCAAACGCAGGTGACATCACGATCCACTGAGTGACGGTCGGCTTTCCGGCACCGAAAATCCTGAAAGAGATCGCACGGAGAACCGGCGGACTCTGGTTCGAGAACGTGACGACGCCGGAAGAGGGGACGGAGATTTACCGGATGCTTCTGGGACAGTCGCAGGGGGGAGAACCGTGCGAGATCGAGTGGGAGAGCGGGCCGACCTGCGATCCGCTGCGGCAGGTCACGCTGAGAGATCCGTCTCTTCCGGCGGAGACTTCCACCACTTACGACGCACCGATGCAGGGGATTGCCGACCTGACGATCGACAAATCCGAACTCTACTTCGGCGTTGTCTCTTCCG
>CBFGQN010000052.1:0-12089 GCA_965650895.1 uncultured Ignavibacteria bacterium
TCAGGTTCGGCGTCGCAAGGCCTCCGGCCTTGTCGGCGTTGGTGTTGAAGGAGAGTTCGACGGTATCCTTCAGCTTTGCGAAGACCTGTCCCTTGTTTGCGTTCCCTTCAATGCCGTGCTTGTAGTAGGTGTCGTGCAGTTCGATCGCCTGGAAGGCGGAAGTGCCGGTGATCTGCTCGACCGCGTCGACGCGAACACGGGTCTCGGCAAAGGCCGGATAGAAGTAGGGCTGGTCGGCGTTGTAGAGGTCGTCGTTGTTCCTGTTGTTCGTGCTGCCGGTCCCGGCGGCCACCTTCGGCAGGGCGTCGGGATTGTTCGTCGACTTCGTGTTCGATGTCGGAACGTCGACCGTAAACTCCACATAGTCGGTCTCGAAGGCGGTATCCCCGGTCTTCTCGCTCGGTGCGTATGCGATCGTCTGACCGTAGACTTCCCGCGTTTTCCGGTCGGCATTGTACGTGCCGAGAACCGCCTGCGTCACCGAGTAGTCGAACGCCTTCTTGTTGTTGACGAAGGCCAGCGGTGTGGAGAATTCGGTCAGGTTCCCGTCCCAGTCCTCGGCCACAACGTTGAAGAGAAAATCTTCCTCGTCGACCACCGGCCAGAAGGCTTCGTCACCGTAACCGGAGATCTTGCTGATCCCCTGATCGGGCTGGTCAAGATTCGGCGTGATCAACGTCGTCAGCCGAACCGTCCGGAACGGCGTGCGCCGTCCGTCATAAGGCTGGGCAAGAGAAGGATACTCTTTCAGCGGTTTGCGAACGACGATGTACATCCGCTGGTACATGTAGGCGATGTAGCCGTGGCGACCGAACTTTCTGATCTTCCGTTCGGTGATCTTGATCAGCGAGGCGCGGTTGCCGAAGGGGAACAGAAAACCTTTGTAGACAACCCGGACGTAGTGATCCCGTCCCATCGTCCCGCGATGCCGCCACTCCTCGATGCTCGTGTCCGGCGGCGGCTCCCAGGTTCCCCGCGTGTTCATCCAGGCGCCGAGCGGACTCAGCATCAGACTGTCGACCGCGACAGGTTCGGGCGGGTTGTTCTTGCTTCCGTCGCCGACCGGATACTTGAAGTTGGCGCTCAGGTGGACAAGTTCGTGCCGGTCGCGACTGTTCAGACTCATCCGGAACGGAAAGTTGTTCGAGGCCGGTCCGTTGGACGGATCGGCCTGAAAATCGGGAGACCAGACGGCCCGGACGGTCCGGAAGTAGACATCGTGCTCGTCAATTGCTCCGGTCGACTTCCGGACGCCGAGCCGGGTATGCCACAGCTCGGTCCGTCCGTTGTGCGTCACCGGCGTTGTGGAGTGGGCCCAGCCGGAATAGATATGCGGGGAGAGAATCAGCCGGTAAGGGGTCTCGATTGCGGTATGATGCTCCTTCGGCTTGATGATCTCCGGCTTCATCGCCGCCAGGTTCAGGTAGAGATCGAACTTCGCCGCGACGTTTTCGGTCTTCAGCACCGAAAGCTGTTCCGGGTCGGCCTGCACCGAAGGGTTGTCGGCCATGACCTGGGACTTCAGGTTGATCGATCTGTTTGCATTCCCCGCCCCCCCTTCCGTCGCGGCCACATACCCCCGCTTCAGCGTGATGTTGGAATATTTCGTTCTCCCGGTCCGGGCTTCGGCACCTCCTCCGTCCGGCGCGATCATCCGATTGATCGCCTTCCCTTTCCCCCCCATGTAGACGTTGGAGATCTTTCCCTTGATCGCCTCGTTCAGATTCAATATCGAACCGATCGACGGAGATGGAGGTGGCGGCGGCGGAAGGGCCGATGGGACAACGCTCGGCGTCAGCGACGACCAGTCGAGAAGATCGGCCAGCGTATAGGGGAGTTGCGTCATGCCGGAGGGGAGGCGGAAAGCCAAACGACTTGGTCCGGCAATCCGGTGTTCGATCGGGGGGAGATCCGGATCCTCGTTTCCCCCCGCAGGCTCCTCCATGTTCTCCGGAATCTGATCGGTATTGTTCGCGTCGTTCTTTGAGGCTTCCTGTGCCTCATCGGCCTCCCAGTAGGCCCGCTCCGCAATGTTCTGCGGCGGAAAGTGGACGACCAGATAGGGGATGTTCGTCGTCGTGTTCCCGGCCGCAATGATGGTTGCCGGTCCGTTGACCTGTCCGATCTGTTGCGAGACAGGAGGGGCGGCAATGATGTTGATCGATGTCGTCTGCTGCGTTGCGGCACGCTCCGTGATGTTGAGCTGGTATCCCTTCGTCTTCCCCTTCGATCCGCTCCCGGTCTTGATCTGCAGGTTGATGAACTCGAACCCGAGATAGAGCATGTCGGCCGGACGAAGAACCCAGATGACGCTGCTCAGCGGGAAGGTGACGACGGCTTCCTTTTCCTCTTCCAGAACCACATCCCCTTCCTCTTCGTCGGGATCGGGAATGTCGGGAACGCCGGGGGGAAAAGCGCCGGTCGGAGTCTTTTCCGGTTCGATGCGTTCGCGGAAGAAATGGAGTCGCGTCGGACGCCGGGGCTTTGCCGGTTGAACGACGGCCCCTTTCAACGGCAACGAGGCGGCGATGAGGCTGGGTGCGCAGACCATCGACTCCACCACACCCCCTCTTCCCTGCAATTCAAAGACCCCTTCCCGCTCACCCCGACCCAGCTTCAGCCCCAGTCCTTCGGTCCGCATCGACACCGGTTTCTCCGGATAGTCGGCAACCAGCAGGGTAGTGTTCTCCTGCGGACCGAACTCGACGGCGTAGCGGGGAATCTCCAGCGGCAGAACGAAGGGAGTTCCATCCGGCGTCTTCAGATTTCCCTGCGGTACGAATGCAACTCCTCCTTTTGCGGAATCACTCCCCTCCTCCGCACCCTTCCCCCCTTCTGCGATCAATGCAACGGACCGGGATCCCCGTTTCGTCTCCTCAGCCTCGACAATGATGGTGTCAAACGCATTGGTTCGGGCGACGAGATGCCATGCTGTTGCGCTATCCGCCTCAGGAGTAATCAGCCACTCCCTCTTCCCCCGAACCAGCGTAACGGTGGAGCGGAGATCGGCCGGATGCTCGACGATTCCGGGAGCGCCATTCTCCGGAAGACCGAACGCAAAGCTGTCGGCAACCAGGGGCGTCGGACCGAGTCCCTGCAATTGCAGCAGTTTCTCCCCTTTGACGTTCAGACTCCAGTCCGGACGGAAGGCAGCCTCTCCCTCACCGTCAAGGAGGAGATCGCCGGACCGACCCAGATGACAGATCCGGTTGTTCAGATGGACGGTTGAGCGGAGGGGTTCCAGACCAAGCAACCATTTCTCGAACGATCCCTTGCCGCGAAACCGACCGAAATCTGCAGAAAAGCGGATACGCGAGCCGGTCACACCGCGACGAATCTCACATTCGAAGTCGAGAGGAATATCGGTCCCAGGACGTCGGGCCTTGTGCAGGGAGAGAAGAATACGCCGGTCGTTCCGGTCGATTTTCAGCGAAGGATTTCCGGCAAAGCGATCGAGGTCAATCACCCAGCGTTCAACTCCGCCGAGGAGGAAGGCAAGCCGACGCTCATCTCCCCGCATCTCGAAGTCGCCTGAGAGGGCGACCCGGGCGCTCTTCAATCCCGGAGAGGAACCGAGAACGGCCAGACCGGAGAGACCGATCATACGACGCCTCGACATCGGAAAATGCTTGCCTGAAAGGGCTTCACCAACCGCTTCATGCGGAGTTGAAGGCAGAGTCGACAATCGGTTCCGCAGCAATGCGAAACGGTTCAACCGGGAGCTGGACATCGCGGCCTCCGTAGAGGTTGTGTACTGGCAGGCGTGGCAGGGAGAAATATAACAGGCTTTTGCACCGCGGCACAAGAGTTTCCGGGAATTTTATTTTGGAGGGTGAGGTTTTCAGCGATCAGGGATGAGCTTTCAGCAGTCAGCTATCAGCTTTGCGGCTTTGCTCCTTGCGTCCTTTGCATGAGCTATCAGCAGTCAGGAGTGAGCTTTGAGCTTTCAGCAATGAGCTTTGAGCCTTCAGCTTTCAGCAGTCGGTTTCAAGGCGAATTGATCCTGACTCTCGACTCTTGACTCCTGCCCCCGACTCTCCCATCACGCTCCGCTTCCGTAATTTCAGGCAAGGATATTTCCATGAACGACGTGATCATCATCGGCGGGGGAATCGGCGGCCTGGTCGCAGCAGTTGCCCTGCAGCAAGTCGGAATTCGTGCGGACGTTTACGAACAGGCGTCGGAGTTGCGGGAGGTGGGGGCGGGTTTCACGATCTGGTCAAACGCGATCAAGGCGTTGCGCCGTATCGGACTGGATGAGATGACGGTTGCAGCCGGATCCGTCCTGCGGAGGATCCACACGCTTTCGCCGAAGGGAGAGGTGATCGACTCCGAAGATATGGAGCCGATCTACCGTTCGGCCGGTGCCCCCTCGGTCTGCATCCACCGGGCGGACCTGCAACGCATTCTGGCCGACCGGCTGGACCCCGACCGGATTCATGTGGGGAAAGAACTTGTCGGACTGGAACGAAAGGAAAAGACCGTCCTCCTCCGCTTTGCCGACGGGACCGAAGAGGAGGGGAAGATCGTTATCGGCGCGGACGGGATTCACTCGGTTGTCCGACGGGAACTCTTCGGTCCGGAAGACCCCCGCTACTCCGGATACTACTGCTATCGCGCTCTGACCGGAGCCGATCTTCCTGAAGAGGAAGCGATCTTCGGCATGCAGCCGGGAGCACAGCTCGGATTTTTTCCGTTCGGTCGGAAGGGAGAAGTCTACTGGTTTATCTGTCCGAACGATGCGGAACGGAAATTGAGCCGCTCGGAGATCGATCACCGGAAGGTTCTGGAATCGACGGCCACGCATCTTCCGCCCCATCTTGCAGAGATCATCCTTCGCACCCCGATTGAAGATCTGATTATCGGCGAGGCGTTCGACCGTCCGCCACAAAAGGAGTGGGGTCGGGGACCGGTGACGCTGCTCGGGGATGCGATTCACCCGACGACACCCAATCTGGGACAGGGGGCCTGTATGGCGATCGAGGACGGCATCCTCCTGGCCGACGAACTCCGGCAACATGGCGACCGTGTTGCGGGATTGCGGGCCTACGAAGCGAAGAGAAAAAAACGAACGGCAATGATCACTCGCGCATCGCAGCGCGTCGGCAGGATCTACCAATCCGAAAATCCGATCATCATCAACCTTCGAACCCTGATGTTCAGGTCCCCGGCAGCCGGATGGATCGGACGGAGCGTACAGCGGAAGTTACTGGAGTATGAGGTGCCGGAGTTGGGTTGAGAGTCGCGGTAGCCGTCGGTCTTCAGCCGACGCGGGAGGCCCGGAGGATGGCGAAGAATCCGGTGCAGAGTCGAAGCGAAGGAGTTGAATGGTTGGGGGTTTGATAGGTCGGGAGTCATGAGTCGGGAGACAAGAGTCCTGGTAGCCGTCGGTCTTTAGCCGACGCAGGAGGCCCGGAGGATCGCGAGCAATCCGGTGCAGAGTCGAAGCGAGGGAATTGAATGGTGGGGGGGGTGATAGGTCGGGAGTCAAGAGTCGCGGTAGCCGTCGGTCTTTAGCCGACGCAGGAGGCCCGGAGGATCGCGAGCGATCCGGTGCAGAGTCGAAGCGAAGAGGGAAAGGAGTTGAATGGTGGGGGGTGCAAGAGTTGAATAGTCGGGAGTCAAGAGTCGGGAATTGTCGGTTATAGACCGGGATCTTTCAGCACTCTCTGACTCCCGACTCTTGACTCATACTCAACTACGACCGTGGCCTTCTCTTCTGGATCCCGAGCACCCGCACCCGTCCCTGTACCGAGAGAAGGGTTCTGTCCATCCGCTCGGCGATCTCATCGTAGGTAAGGGTTCCGTAGAGTTTGCGCAGCAGCTTGTCCTCCTTCGCAGTCCAGGGTTGGATCGGACTGCTGCGGGGACGGGATTCGGCAAGGCCGAGGTGTAGGGCACGGACGCGGATAGCACGAACGGAGCGGCCAAGTTTTCCGGCCAGGTCTCTGCCCCGAACTTTGCCGTATTCTTTCCGGAGAAGATCTTCCTCTTCCGGCAACCAGGGCCGGTGGTCGTGCTCCCGCTTCTTCGGCGGCGGCCCGAGCTTCAGCGTCTTGATCCGCGCGGTTACCGCTCCCGGCGTCCGGCCGAGCTTTTCGGCGATCTCTTCGGGCGTCAGTCTCTTATGGTGGCGACGAACGATCCGGTCTTCCTCGGGCGCCCACTTGCGAGGGGCTCCCTGTGTGTTCCGTGCTCCGGCAATGTTCAGGTCCTGCGCCCGCTTCTGCACCGAGTTTGTGCTCCGCCCCAGCATCCCGGCGATCTCCTTGACCGTCTTCCGCCGGTAGTGTTGCCGCATCAGCCGGTCCTCCTTCTCGGTCCAGAGTCGCGGCTCGATCTTCGGCGATCCCTTCTTCGGTGCCAGACCGAGTTTTATGGCGCGTCGCGACAGGGAGTCCTTGTCCCTTCCGATCAACGGGGCCATCTCTTCATAGGTCATCGTCCCGTAGAGTTTCCGCAACCGCTTGTCCTGCTCCGCCGTCCAGAGAGCATCCCGTTTGTACTTGCTCACCTCCGTTTCGTGCAGCTTCAGCTTCTTGGCCTTCGAACGAACCGACTTCTCCGTCCGCCCCATCTCCTTTGCTATCTCGCTCAGCATTTTCTTCGGATAGAGTAGGCGCAGAAGGGCGATGTCTTTTTCGGACCAGTGACGGGTGCGTATATAGGCTCCTCCGGAGAGTCCCAGACTCTTCGCCATCGCCACCACGGTGGCCGGCTTGCGGCCGACCTTCCGGGCGATGTCTTTCATGAGCATGGAGCCGTGATGTTTCCGGAGATAGTCCAGATCCTTCTTGCTCCAGCGGGTCGGCATCTCCTCCTTGCCGTAGCCGTTTCGCTTGGCGAAGATCAGGGCGCGGGAATGGGGGATGCCGAGACGGCGGGCGATCTCGGCACAACCGAGACTCTTCATGTTTTCGAGAATGAACTTCTTCTGCTCATCGGTGAGAACATCCTCCACCGTCATCTGTCCGCGGGACTCGGGACGGGGCTTCATACTTTTCTTGCGGTACTCCTCGATCCAGACCAGACCGATCTTCCGCGCCCTGTAGCTGACGGCTGCCCGAGAGCGGTTGAACATTTCGGCCAGTTCCCGCAACGGCACCGCACCGTACTTCTCCCGCAGCATTTCCAACTCCTCTTCGGTCCATTCAGTCGAGGTTTTCTCCGGAAGCCGATAGGGAAAATCCGGATCGCTGCGCCCCTTCTGGCGAAGCCCCTGTATTTCACCCGATACACTGGGGACGCTCCGGTCGAGCGCCTCGGCGATCTCCTCGACACTCTTCTTCAGGTGGTTCCTGACCAGATAGGCCCGTTCCTTTTTCGTCCAGGCCCGAAGCCAGTCGTTCCTGATCCCGGTGCGGGAGGCCTTGATCTTGACGGCATCCGGGGTCCGCCCCAGTTTGCGGGCTACCCATTCGGGACCTTTGGTCGGATAGTATTCGTGGAGAATGCGGAAGTCCTCGGTCGACCAGAGCTGGTGCTCGTTGAACGTGCCGGGCTTCGGCAGATCTGTGTTGACCCTTCGATTCCCCTGTCTGCCGGAAGGGAGCTTCCTCTTTGTGCGGGTTTTCATAGCCACGTCGTCGGGATTCTGTTCTGTCGGGTTCCGGTTTCGTATCCGCCGGGGAACCGGATGTCGCGGAGAACCGTTCTTCCGGTGAATTGCTATTTTCGCTCCGCTATATCGGCCGCATCAACGGATGATGAAACCCATGGTTAATATATCAATTGACCGGAAGCTGCACAGGGGAATTTCTTTTCCCCTCTTTCTTCTCGTCTCCCTAATGCTCCTCTCCTGCGAGTTCCGCGATCCGGGAGAAGGATACGACGGAGACTGGAGACCGGACCACGAGACGACACAGGGGGAGGGAAACGACGCTGAAGATAACACCGAGGGGAGTCGGGCGACCGGCTCTCTTCCGGATGAAGGAGAGGCTCTCCCCTACAAACGTCCGACCGACATCGCCGCCGACACCGCCGCGATGCAGGCAACCGACGGCAAGTGGAGCGAAATGAACGGGACGGTGAAGACCGACTACCGGGTCTACCGCAGCGGGGGAAAGATTGCGATGATCGTCGAGAAGACCGACAATTCCACCCGCAGCTATTATTATAATGACGGCACCCTGTTCTACTACAACGAGCAGGCCGACGACGGCTCGTTCGAACTAACCGTGGAGTTCGACGATTTCGGCGATGTTCGCGGAGCCCGGAAGACTGTGGGCGGAGAGCGGAGCTACACCGATCAGGAAGAGTTTGCCGCGATCGTTGAACATGCCGTCGAACTGAGACTGGCAAACGAAGAGGGGACGGAGTGAGGAGAGGGCTCCGCCGTTGCTCTGCGTTTTGGGACGAGATAGAGAACCGTATTATTTCCCTCCGTACCACATCAACACCATGATATGCCGCACAACATCAGGTATTTCCGAAGCCTCCTGAAACGGAGGCGGAGCGGAGAACCGCACAACTCGCCCGACCGAAAAGTTCGCATCGTCGACAAGACCTGTATGATCTTCTCGGTGATCATGCCTCTGACTACCATCCCCCAGATCCATCTGATCTACACCGAGAAACACGCCACCGGAGTCTCCCTGTTGATGTGGATCTTCTACTGTGTCGGCGTCATCCCCTTCCTCTTCTACGGCATCCTCCACAAGGAACGACAGTTGATTATCCTGAACACACTCTGGCTGATTGCGCAGATCATCATCATCATCGGAATTCTCAAGTATGGGTGAGAGAGTGCAGGAGTGGGAGAGTGTGTGAGTCCATCTTTGCCCCTGACTGCTGACTGCTCACGCAAAGGACGCAAAGAGCCAAGCCGCAAAGCTGAAAGCTCACTGCTCAAAGCTGATAGCTGACTGCTCAAAGCTCACTGCTCCTCCCTGCCCCCTCAAATCTCCCCCGCATCTCCTACTTCTCATCCACTCCCCTCACGTCTCCCCTGACCATCAGTTTCCAGTTCTCTATCGCCGTCCCTTCGGTCTGCAGATGGCTTGTCAGATAGTGAAGCCGCTGCGTCCCCCTGCCGTCCGGAGCCGTGGTGAAGCGGTCGCGGAGGTAGTAGGGAGGAATCGACTGATAGAAGAGCGTGGCCGCAACCGACGCTCCTTTCAGCAATGATGCCGGAAGATCGATCTCGTAGATGATGATATCCGAACCGGTCCCGTTTGTGAAGTCCGGATCCTTCGCCGCCCCGCCGTGGGGCATCGTCTCCTTTGCATACTGAAAACCGGGCGGTCCGCTCTTTGTCCAGCCGATCGGCAGCAATCGGTTGTCCTTCACGTGCTCGAAGATGCCGAGGAAGCTCGTGGTGAATTTCCCCTGCGTGTTCTTTGCAAGCTCCTGATAGATCTGCACCTGATCCTGTCGCGTGATCCTCTCGTAGTGGGGCTGATACCGCTGCTCTCCCGTTGCCGGATCGATCTCGAAAAACTCCGAAGGGAGGGGATGATCCCTTTCGTCGACAATAACGCCGACCGAATTGGTCCGTCCCGAAGCCCAGATCACCGTGTTCGTTTCATTGATTACCTTGAACTCCAGAAAAGCCCGTCGGAATCCGACGCCGGAAGGGAGTCGGTGTCCGGTCAGGTTCGTAATCTTCACCGTCGCCCGGATTCCCCGCGAGGTCTTCTCCACCCTGGCGATCTCCACCCGTGCGGTATGCTCCCTGGCAAGTTGCGTCGCCATCTCGATTGCAAACGGGAGACCGTTCTTTGAAGCAGTCATGTAGTCCTGCTTCCGGACGCCGAGAATGTCGTCGAACTGGTTGAACATCTCCAGCGCAAAGACGTTGACCCCGACAAGCGTGTGGCGGGCGAAGTCCTTCCGGATGTCGAGCGTGATCGAATCGAGCGGAGCGCGACTCTCCGCCTGCGGATAGGTATGATCCTGAATATTCGCAATCCTGAACGCCAGCGGTTGCGCCTTCTCGGTTCCCTTGTAATCGTCCGGCAGGAACGGATAGGTCGTCGGCATGTGGCAGTTCTGGCAGGTCTTCGGCGTCGCCCCTCCGCTTCCGAACTCGTTCTGATAGGCGCTGTTCTGCCACTCCAGATAGGTCGATTGTTCAAATCCCTCTCCTACCTGATTTCCCTTCTCGTCGAAGACCGGAAGTTTCACCGAGTGGCAACTGCCGCAGAGGCGGGCGGACTTGATGTAGGCGTTCTGCACCGGTCGCATCCCGAGCGATTCCTCCATCGCCAGAGGGCGGGGATCCTCGAACGGTCCGTAGATGTAGCTGATCCCCTTCTCGAACTCACCCGGTGTCGAGACTTTGAAGCGTCCGGTGACGATCGAGTCGAGCGGCAGGCCGTCATCGACAATCTGATGGCAAACCGTGCAGGAGATACCGTCGCGGGCAAGAGCACCGTATTTGTAGAGCGTGTCGTGCTGGTCTCTGATGTAGGGGATGTGCTCGTTGAAAAGGGAGCCCGGATGATCGATCCCCAACTGCCGCTGTCCCATCACGCCGTGACAGGTGAAGCAGAGGTTCCGGATCATTTCTTTTTTGCCCGGATAAAGTCGGCTCTCCGACTCAAGCTGTGCGTAGAAAATCGGATCCCGTCCGGCAAGTCCCATCATCGACCAGTTCCACTCTCCGTACGGGGAGAGATTCACGTTCCTGCCGTCGGAAGACGGGATGTACATATTGGGTCCGAAGGGAAGCCCCTGTCCGTCATGACAGGAGAGGCACTGGTCGGAAGTCAGGAACTGTTCCGGACCGGCCGCTCCGGCGAAGACGTGATCGTAGGCGACCGAGGGGATGTACTGTACCTCGTGAGCCGGGATCACATCGATCCGGTTGAAGAGTTCGATAAAATCCGGATTCGGGCTTCTGGGAGAGGCAAGGTTTCCCGGCACACTCCCTCCCGGCACCTCCGCCTCCGCCAGTTTGCGGTGCGAATTCTCCGGTTCAACTTTATAGCCTGCCCCCGGCAGCCAGGAATTATCGACACGAAAAGTGAGGGGATCGCCCGGATATCCTTCAACATTGTTCAGATCGGAAAAGGTAAATTCGCTTTCGGCCGAACCGTGGCAGCGGACGCAGTACTGACCGAAACCGGAGTTCGGATAGTCGTAGGGATAGGCGGCCGGATTGTCGATCGCCTGCCCCGGACCGTAGTAGCTCCAGTACCATCCGTCCTTCGACACCGAACTGTCCCGGACCATGATCGCCCACCCGCTCAGCGCAGAGTCCAGTCCGGTTTCCGAAAGGCTGTCGTAGCGGGCGGCCGGCGGAGTGTACATCTCCTTGATGATCATCGCCCCGTCGGGTATTCCCCCTTCTCTGTCCTTCTCAAGCCATCGGATCACCTCCGGCGAATACCAGATGCGGGCGGCGTTGTGCGTACCGTAGGAAGTGTTGTCGATAAACGGTCCGGTATCCCGCACCCCCTTGTCGACCTTCCATCCCGGCATTCTGTACTTCCGTCCGTTGATAAAGGGATAGAGGAGCTTCTGATACTCCTCCGACGTCATTGTGCCGGGAAGAGGAAGCGGAGAGGAGGAGGTCTCTTCTTCGGGGTCGGGACCCGGCGGCGTAACGGGAGGAGCATCATCTTCACCGTCAAGCGCAGCGGGCGGATGGAACGCAGGAACCTCCTTCACTGTTGTTAAAGGGAAGAGGTTCCCGAACAATGAACCGCACAACAGAAGAAGGCCGAAGGACGGCGCAAGGAAGAAGAAGGGAGGCCTCATGGTAATTTCGCCAGATGGTTCCGGTTATGTGAATTTCGGATCGTCCGTTCAGAACATCTTCATCACCGTTCACATCACAAGCGCACAGGGTTCCGGAAATGGACACAGAGGACGGGAGCAAACATCGGGCTTTCTTTTCTGACGTGCAACCTCCGGAGCGGAAATATCCGCCGCCCCGTCATTGACCGGATAAAGAGAAGAACGAGACGAAAGAACGGAGAGAGGATGCCATTCTCCCCGGATCGCCGACAGATCATCTATCCCGTCAGCCGACCAACGCAACATCGACAAGTGATCGCTATGAAACCACGCCTGTACATATTGACGCTGCTGCTCTTCTCTCTGGTCATCTCCTCGTGCAGTTCCTCCCGGAACAAGGCCGATCT
>CBFGQN010000053.1:0-12031 GCA_965650895.1 uncultured Ignavibacteria bacterium
ATCAACCAACACACCGTTTAAGCATCATGACACACCGGCTCTTTCTGCTCTTCGGACTGCTGGCGATCTCCGGCCCCCTTATGGCCCAGTCATCGGATTCGGATATCGAATGGATCGTCTGGCAGGACAACGTACTTCCCCATCACAACATCGCCGTCTCCCCGGACGGGAAACGGATCGCCACCACATCGTTGATCTCTTCTTCAGGCTCGGCGCAAGCCCCGGACATCCGGATTTACTCGGCGGAAGAAGGAGAGCTGGATCGTGGGGGAGAACTGCTGTATACCATCACGAATCAGCAGATTCACGATCCTTACCCCGCCAGATACGGTTACCTGGGCTTCTTCGGTTTTTTCGGGGACGCCTCCCTGTTCACCTCCTTTACCTATGTCGATACCAACACCGGAACTCCGGAAACCGCCTTCCTCCGCACCGATCTCGCCGGTGAGCATATCGAGGAGATCTACCGTATTCCCAAAGCGGTCAGTCCTCTCTTCGGAGCCGGATTCTCTATGTATTACGGGAACACAACAACCGACTCCGATTCAATCATCGGCTTCAACCTGCATGAGAACCGGCAACAGACCTTCATGAACAACTATTCCGTTACAGAGAACGGACATACGAAACCTGTGGCGATATCAGGAGACGGTTCGACGGCCGCTCTGCAGCAGGGGATGAAGTACTGGCTGGTGGAAACGGCAACGGGGAAAGTGGTGGGGGAGGGGGAATACTACAGCTACTGGAGATATGCCATGTTCCTGCCGGACAACCGTTCCGTTGCCTTTATCGGAGGCGACAACATACTGAAGGTAATGGATTTCAGGACCGGAGTAATAGATCGCCGCATCGTCAGCAGCGATCTCTATGACTCCTACAACCTGCAGCCGACGATCAGTCCCGACGGACGCTACCTGGCAGTTGCCCGTGCCGAAGGAACCATCCATCTGTGGAATCTGCGAACCGGGGAGAAGGTCTACGTCTACGACGAGTATCAGGGAGTCTTTACCGACATCGAGTTCACTCCGGACGGAGGGCATCTGATTACCACAACGGCGGATGGAGCATTGATCTCCTGGAAAGGACCGGATAAAGTGGCCGGAATCGAGAAGGGAGAGAATGCCTCCGGCCCGCAGCTTTCCTGCACTCCCTTTTTCAACCCGGCAACCGGCGACATCCGGTTCACATGCCGCCTGCCGGAACGTTCCGAGGTCCGTATTGATCTCTATGATCTGCAGGGAAACCATGTCGGCGAGCTTGCCCGGACCCCGATGGAAGCGGGTGAACATGAAATCGGGTGGAACGCCGGGAACATTCCCTCAGGTGTGTACTTCTACCGCATGAATGCAGGGGAACGGTTTGCAACCGGACGGATCGCCGTATCGTTCTGATCGGGACAAGACCCGAGTCACCGGTACCGCGAAAAAAACAGATGCCCGACCCACGCTTTGGTGGTCGGGCATCTCTGTTATTATGCCTTCCCTTCCGGAAGACTCCCGTGATGTCGATACTCCTGAGACGGCCGACTATTCCTCTCCGTCACCGGTCCTTTCTTCCCGCAGGGAAGTTCCTGTAGAGAAGGGAGAAGGCTCAGTCGTTATCATCGTCGCCGATCACGTCCCGGAACCCTTCCTTCACGTCCTTCGCCGCATCCTTGACGGCGTCCTTTGTATCCTTCGCCGCATCCTTCACCGCCTCGACATCGTCATCTATGCCGTCTGCCTCCTCGTCGTAGGCGGAGCCATCTCCGTCCATACCGGAAGCCGTAGTGTCGACCGGGGTCACCGTGTAGATAGTCACCCACCAGGGATCGGGATCACTGGCCGCGCTCAGCTCCCGATAGCGAATGACATCCCGCTCAAGCTCGTCGAGCCAGGCATTGTATTCGTTGTACCAGATACGGGCCTCGTTCAGTCGGGCCTCGTATGCCTCTCGCCCCTGCTCTTTGGCAGCCTCCAGATCGGCATCCCACTGATTCATCTGCTGCTGCCTTTCCTGCAGTTGCCGGTTGTACTCCTGCATCCGGGTCTGTGCGGCATTATAACTTGCACGCCGGGACTCATCCCAGTCATCGGCGACGGTCACCGTGCCCAGATCACTCTGCATGTCGTTCAGCCCCTCGGATACCGAGGTATAACGGGCCGCAGTAGAATCGTGCAATGCCGAATATTCATTGTCAAGATCGCTGTAGTCGTCACCACATCCGGTCATCACCAGACCGATTGCCAGCGCACCGATTGCGGCACGTGAGAATATGTGCTGTATCATCACTTTATACCTCCCGGAAATAATCTCTCTGATTGCTTTCAATAACCATCTTTCTACACAGCCGTAGCGGCTTCGCCCCTTCCCAACAATCATTCCTGATACCAAGTTCCGGGAGTATTATTTTTTTGTCCCCGATCTCTTCGCAATCTCTTCGTCAAGCCACTTCACATAGAGATAATCCCTGTACTCCGGTTCGTTCTCGACAAACGTCGAGATCTCCCGCCGTATCCTCGCCAGACCTTTCCTCTGTCTCTGCGGATCGGGCTCGTTGTAGATAACAGAGTAGAACGAACGATAGAGCATCGCCATCTTCTTCTCCTGCGGGAACTGAAGCCGCTCACGGTTCCGGTTGAAATAGACCAGGAAGTTCCGGGCCTCGCGGAGCGCCCCTTCGGGATCGTCGTTCAGGTAGGGAAGAATCAGGTAGATAAACCGGAAGTAGTTGTGCTCCGACTCGGCTCGCCGACCGATATCGGGAGGGATCGCCTGAAAGGCGGCAGTCGGGTCACCCAGAAAGATATGGCAGAAGCAACGGAAGCACTCGCTCCGGAAACGGAGCTTCGGTCGTGATGCGAATTCCGCGTGATACCGGTCGAGCAGATCCAGCACCTGATCGTAGGAACCGGTCCGCATCAGCGTCCCGGCATAGTTGAAGAGCATCTCCGGCGGCGGATCAAGCGCATGGTGCCGGGCAAACTCCAGTCCGTCACTGAAGACCTCTATGGCCTCCTCGTAGCGGAGATCGACGTAGAGGGCCGAGGCAAGGATGGCATAACCGAAGAGGGCTTTGGCCGGAAGGTATTCGGCTGCCGGCTCGATCTCCCGGAATGCGTCGCGTGCATACTCGACCCGATCCTCCCCACGTGAGGTATGGGCCAGACTGATCCGGTCGTGAAATCGGGAGAGGGGAGTCTCATGATCGGAGAAATCGAAGTCGGGACCGATCCCGGTCGTCTCGGTCGTTCGTCCCATCGCCAGCAGATTCTGCTCGGTCACCACCCGCTGATGCTGGTTTTCCGAAAGGTCGTTTCGATAGGCTCGCTTCAGATACTCCAGATTCTCCAGCAGAATCTCCCGCGTCCGCTCCATCCCCTCCGGGGTGATCTCCCGATAACGGATCAGATAGTCGAACCGGATCTCGTTCAGACGGAATGCAGTGGCATAATCCAGCCTGCGAAGCGCCCCCTCGCAGAACTTTCCGCAGAGATGTTCAAAGACCTTGAACGCACGTCGCTCCAGAAGTCCGCGCAGAAGCATCCGTTCGTAGCGCCCCCGATGCCGCTCCATATCCCGCTCATTCTCCCGCCGGGCAATCAGTCCGTAACACCGCTCGCTCAGCAGACGGAGTTCGTTGCGGAGCAGGTAATCCTCCTTCCCGCTCCACTCCCTGCCGAAAGCGGCGGCGAACAGGGCCTCGTTCTCTCGTTCTTCACCACGGGTCGCCACAAGCAGTTCATAGAGATTCAGAAGCGAGGGCCGCTCCATCGCTGCGATTTCTCCGCGAATTTCTGCGATCTCATCCTCACCAAGGAGAGCCAGGAGTTGTTCGGCACGACGTTCCATCACAAATCGGAAATGTGTGCTTTCAATCAGGAGAAGGGGTACGATACTTTTGTGCGTCCAGAGCGAAACACGAGAACGACCGGGAAGAGTGAATCCGGAACCGGAGGAGCATGAAGAACCCGAATGCTCCACAGCACTGAATATAGCGAACCATACCGGAACGGACATCAGAGAAGGCGCACAAGCCGACCACCCAAGTTATGGCTGACTGCTCACAACTCATAGCTGACTGCTCACAACTCAAAGCCGACAACTCACAACTCATAGCTGACCGCTCATAGCTCAAAGCCGACAACTCACAACTCAAATAAAACCCCCTCGAGACATACGGACAAGACCTCACATTACATTCATAAAACAATCGAACAGAGAAGAGACATGAAACGAACCATTCTGAGGGGAGCGATTCCGGTACTGCTCTTCATGACGTGCCTTGCAGCAGAAAACCTTTTCGCAAAGATCACACTGACGGGCACCGGGACCTCCACATCGAGCAACTTCCTCTACGGCACAAGCGGCTATGTTTACAGCAGACTCGGAGCACAGGCCCGGGCTTTCGACGAGTTGAACCGACAGGCCAGAAAGAACTGTCCGGACGGCTACAGAATCGCCTCCGGTCCCTTCGAAACGACGACGACCAGTTCTTCCTGGAGCGGAGGCTGGCTCACCTACACGTCGGTCTGCAACGCATCGGTCGTGATCGAATGCGATTCCACGCTGGCAAAGAGACCGGATCACGAAAAGTATCCCTCGATAGATCCCCGGGATGCCCAACCTCCTCCCCCGCTCGACACAAAGGAGATGCGCTCAAAGCTGGAGGAGCATCGCTCGGAACTTCTGAAGATCAGCGATGCCGGGCAGCTTGTGCGGTTTGTCGAGAAGAACAAGGTGGAGGGAGTCGACTACGGTCCGTTCCACCGGGCAGTCGATGCCGGAGAAGTCACCCGGATCGCCGTTCCGACGGTCGAGGAGTTTATCAGGAGCTGTCTTGATGATATTCCGACACGCCTGATGGAGCAGAAGAAAGGGGGAGGGCGATAGACTGACATCGACTACTGCAGGAAACTGCAGGAGGCACACGGCAAACGGAGCGGTCACGGTGTGGAGAACGTGACCGCTCCGGCCGTTTCCGGAATCTCCCGCGCGTCCGCTCCCGGTGATGCCTGTTCAGGGCAATCAATGAAAACGCCCTTCGCCGCATAGCTGTTGACGAAGAGCGTTTTCCCGGTTCTCCGAACCCTCCGAAACAGCCTGCTCAGCCACGCCCTGTTAATTAGCGAGCATTCGCTCCGGATATTTCAGCGGCCAATGCCGTGAATCCGGTTCGGAGAACCGCAAGTCAAATCATCGTTACCGCAAACTTTTCTTCTTCTCTCCTCCCCTTCCGTCCGCAGAATTTTGCTACGTTCGACAAAGATTTGAAACTCCGTTCTCGCTGCGGCACCTTCGGTCTGCCGGGAACGATCTTCAGTGAAGAAGACGGAGACTAACTTACACCGGGGCGATTACGTTTTCCCCTGCAAGCGATTACATTACCGCTCGGTTTCGATGTTATGCACAAATCTCTTGTCGATTTCCTGAATCACGGCTCGACCCCGTTCATCGGCAGAGAGAGCGAACTGGGGCGGCTGCTGGAGTTTCTTACCGATGAGAATCGCAGCGGACTGGAAGCTCTGCTCCTGATCGGCGAGGCCGGAGTCGGCAAAAGCAGGTTGATCGAGAGCGCCGTCCGGCGGGGTGAAGGATCACAGCAGAGTCTGCTCCACATCCGGCTTCGTCCGGAAGGCTCGGCTTCGCTGGCCCCACTGATCGCCGAGGCAATCCAACGCTCTCCTTCGACCCGTCTTCTCTTCAATGGCGATTCCTCTTCCTCCCCTTTCTCTCTTCCGGTAAAACTGACCGAGGCGATCGGACGGATCCGACGTCTGTCCGCTCTGCGACGGACCTCGCTGATTATCGAGGACATTCATCTGCTGGAAGGGGAACGGCTGCACGAGTTTCTCTATCTGCTGGACAGTTTGCGGGACGAACCGATCGGTCTGCTGGCGGTCGCCCGTCCGATCGACTTCCCCGCCCGGGGCATCCTCGACGCCTACCTTCGCGAGGAGCTGACGCTCGCCGGACTGAACCGCGAAGAGGTGGGAACGTTGTGGGAGCGGCTGTTCGATCGGGAGATCGACCCGGATATTCTTGAAGCCCTGACCGAGATCACCCGGGGGAATGCTCTTGCCCTTCGCTCGGCAATGCGTGGTGGAATCAGGGTCAGTCTGCCGGATCGGCATCATCCTTCGACACAGGGGGGCGAACTGCGGATCGATCCCCGGACGTTCAGGGAGATCGCCATCAGGAACGTCCACTCGCTGGCCGAGGGGATGACGGCCGAACTTGACGCATCCCTTCTGGAGGGGGTCTATCGTCTTGCCCGACTGGGAGAGATCTTCACGCAGGAGGCCGCCTCGGTCATCATCGAGAAGGCCGATGAGATGATAGCGACCCTGATCTTCAAGGGCATCCTGGCCCGCTCGGCCACGCCGGCAATTGCCGTCAACGCCCCTCTGTTTGCCCGACACTCCACGGTTCCTCCCCTGACCTTCACCCACACACTGCTGCATCACGATCTGCTGCGGAATGCAGAACCGCGGATGTCGGATCTGATAAGGGTAATCGCCTCCGGCGCCCCCCTGCTGACCTATCTTCCCTATACGCTCCTGATCGAGGAATGGGAGGAGAGAAAGGAAGAGACCGGAAGCATCGGAACCGAGCTCCTGGCAACGGCCTTCCGCGAGGCGTGCGAGGGATCCAGGGGGACCAATGTGGGGACCGATTGGGAACGGGCTTCCCTGCTGTTGCGGGGAGCGGAACTCCTCTTCGATGCGTATCGCTCCCGTTCGGGTGATCGGCAGAAAATCGAACGGCTGGAGGCATATCTGCTGCGGGCACAGCTTGAGATGGAGTTCCGGATGTTCAACCCGGAATTGCAGGAGAGCCGGGCGCTGAGGCTGTATGAACTGACCGGAAAGGACGAACGGGATGAAGAGATGTCACGCTTGCGCCTGAAGGCTATCGAGTACAGGTTCCGGACGGCCGAGGAGAAAGGGAACAGGGAGACCGCCCGGACGATTGCCGAAGAAGGACTTGCATTCATCGATGCCTGCCCCCTTCTGCGCCGAAGCCGGGAACACCTGATCTTCCTCCATGTGATTGCAACCGACGCCAACAACCGGAACGACATCGGGATGTTATCCGATCTGGAAAGGAGAGTAGGGGAAACGCAGACCGATCCCGACATTCCGGACGATATGAAGAGACTCATCCGCAATCGCATCGTTCCCCACTTTTTCTGCCTGTACGACAGTGCCGAAGAGCTTGCCGAGCGACAGAAGTTGGTGCGGGAAATCGACCGGGAATATCCTCCGATACGGAAATCGTTCGAACAGGAAAACCTCCCCTACTACGGATCGAAACTGGCTTTCCTTCTTCACTCCGGAGCCTTGGCCGAGGTCTCCGATCTGGCCGCTGACGTGGCCCGTTACGCCCGACGTTTCGCTCTGTTCGGATCGACCGAGACGGCGTTGCGGGACAAGCTCGTAGCCGAACCGGCTCTGCACGGTTTCAGTGATGAACTTCTCGCCGAAGCGAGGGAGCTGACGGAACTGGCCTACTCCTGGAAAGGATTGCCCGAAACCGTAGTTGAGAAATGCCGGATCAGAGTCGGGAGGGCTCTCTCGCTGGGAGCCATCCTTACGGGCGATCTCCCGTCGATTCGCCGGGCGGTCGAGGAGTTCGGCCTTGCCGAAGAGGATCTGAACATCGGGGAACGGCTCATCTTCATTCTGTGGGAAGAACGCTACGACGATCTCTTCCGCTTCGCACAGTCTCTTCCTCTCGATCTCCGCTCATTGATCATGATCTGCTTCGAGCCTCCCGCCGATCACGATGAAATCCTCCGTCGGTATATCGACCAGTTCCGTCTTCTGGAATATCATATCTATGCCACCCCCCGCTACTACAACGCACTCGCCCTTGTGGAACGGGCTGCGGCCGTCGGCAATCTTCGGGTGGATGAGGAGCTGGCCGGAAGTATTCAGAGGGCACTCCTCCATTTGCTCCACTATTATGCCGAGCGGAGACTCCCCCGCTGCATGCGACCCCTTCTGGAACGGCATGGGGGCCGGCTTGCCGAAGAGGACCGCAACGGATGGGAAGAGACGACCGAACGGATATTCATGGAGCTGGAGAGACGAGAGGAGGATGAGACGCTCACCCTGTCGCTCCTTGACGGGATCACATTCCGTCGCGGGAAGGGGAAAGAGGAACGGGTACGGGGACCGCGGAGTCGTATGCTTGTCGGGCTGCTGGTTGCAAACCGGATGCTCCGTCATCCGATCGACCGGACCGAGTTCTTCCGGCTTGCCAGCGGCGTCGCCGACGATCCGGAGCGGGCCAGGATCTCGACCAACGTCGCCGTTCTCCGATTACGGGAGGTGTTGGGGAAGGAGGCGATCCATACCGGAGAGGGACTCCCCGAACTGAACAGAAGCCTTGTAAAGGTAGATCTGCTTGAACTCTGGAAAGAGCTGGATCAAGCGGAAGAGGAGCTGCATCGGGGACGGCTTGTGAAAGTGCGCGAGCATCTTGCCCGGGCCGTCGCGACGGCGGCCGGACACATCCCCTTTCCCGGTCTCTACGACCCTCTTTTCGAAGGCTTGCGGGACGACATCGAAAGCAGATTGCGACGGGTTCTTTTCTCCACAGCACAACGACTGCTGGAATCGGATGACTATGCCGCAGCCGAAGGTCTGATCCGCCCCTGGATTGAACGGATCGGCGAAGACGGCGAAGCCCGCGAATTCCTGGCGGATGTTCTTCGACGACAGGGACGAGAGGGAGAGGCGGCCGTGAGCGGAATGCAGTCGGTGGCCAGTGATGATGAGGGAGGGATGAGATTTGAGCCGTGAGCTTTGAGCCGTGAGCTTTGAGAGATGAGCTTTGAGAGATGAGCTTTGAGAGATGAGCTTTGAGCCGTGAGCTTTGAGAGATGAGCTTTGAGAGATGAGCTTTGAGCTGTCAGCTTTCAGTTCCGGACTCTGGACTTTCAAACTATCCAACTATTGAACCATTGAACCATTGAACCACGGAACCAGACTCCCGACTTTCAAACTATCCAACCATTCAACTATTGAACTATACATACATACACTCACTCCCCCACTCTCACCCCACACACTCCGCAAAAACAGGCAACCGGATGTCGGAGGACGGCACCGCAGGATGTACAGGCTTTCGAGGGCTTTTGTTCGATCTCTCCCTGCGGAGAATACAGGGTATGTCCGCACAGAGAGCAGAAGACTTCGTCGTCGTAGCCGATCGTTCCGCATTCGATGCAGAAACGGATGTTGTGCAGGGGAAGGAGGGAGGCTTGCTCCCCCCCCTGCATCCGATCCGGACGGGAATTCATCCGATTCACTCCCCCTCCTCTTTCATCTGTCCGCCGAACCGCTCCTCAAGTCGTACAAGCCGTTCCCGCAATTCTTCAATCTCCCGATCCTTCTCTCTGAGCAGATCATACAGTCCCTTGATCGCCGCCAGCGCAACACCGTCGGCATCGACCGTGGCGATGTGCGTATCATCCCCTCCGTTCAGTCCGAACGCCGCATGGAAATCCTGCGCCGTCGGCCCGATATGGAGCACGTTGTCTCCTTCGGCCTTGTAGCGCCACGCCGAGACCTCCAGTCCGGCCACTCCTTCAAGTATCGTCCGGGAATCGATCCCCCGGAAATCGGTCTTGCGGTTGACGTCCGATGAATTTGTCCATGTCCCGCCGGAGGTCAGATAGGCTCCGGTACTTGTAGCCAGATAGGAACCGGCCGGATAGGTGATCGTGTTGTTCGTCCCGAACCAGACACGCTGGGCCCGGACCTCGAAGCGGTTCGGACCGCTGGAGTTGATGTCGGTCACCACCGAAGCGTCGCCGTAGATAAACGATCCGCCGTTGCCGTTGGTCGAGGCGAAGCTTCCCATCGCCGTCGAGTGATTGCCGGAGGCGGTCAGATTTCTTCCCCCCGGAACAACCGCATAGGCCCCGGTCACCGTGTTGCGGTAACCTCCGCCGATCGTCCCGTAATCCCCCGAAACCGTATCGAACTCTCCCCCGGTCACCACGGCAAAGGAACCGGCCGCAAGGTTATTCTGTCCCCCTCCGATCACCGTCCGCGCTCCCGAGGCCCGACCGAATCGTCCGCCGCCGATAAAGGAACTGTTCCCCGAGGCGACATTCCCCCACCCTCCGACAACCACGCTCTGAAAACCGGAGGCCGTATCGAGAAGTCCGGCACCGACGAACGAAGCTTGCAGGGCTGCGAGGTTATTGAAGCCTCCGACGACAACGGAATGGTCACCCGTTGTCCGATTCCCTCCACCGCCGCCGATCACCGAGAAGTTCCCCATTGCCGTGTCGGCAACCCCAGAACCGATAAAACTCCCGTTACCGTATGCCGCATTCCTGTCTCCCCCGGCTATGGCTGTAGTGTTGCCCCAGGCACCGTTACCGAAACCACTTCCGACAAAGGAGTAGTTGCCGGCTGCAGTATCGTAGTATCCCCCGGCGATTGTCCCCCAGGAACCCGAAGCGGTGTTCCCTTCCCCTCCACCCACTGTTGCACGGAATCCGGAAGCAAGATTGATGAGGCCACCGCCGACGGTAGCATCGTTGTTGACGGCATGATTGCCGTTCCCCCCGCCGACGGTGGCCGCAACTCCGCTTGCAACGTTGCTGATCCCTCCGCCAACCGCTGAGTAGTTGCCGCTTGCGGTATCCCATCTCCCCCCGGCAATGGTCGAGAGGAAGCCGGAGGCCAGACTGAAGTCGCCGCCGCCGACCGTCGATCCGTTGCCGCTTGCGGTGTTCGTCCACCCACCGGAGACCGTGCTGGTGCTCCCCTCGGCACGGTTCAGCCAGCCTCCGCCGACCGTTGCATACTGATTGAACGCCTTGTTGTCGCTTCCGCCGGCAACGGTCGAATAGATGCCGGTGGCCGTATCCTGCCATCCACCCCCGATCGAGGAATAATCCCCCGAAGCGACGTTCCGTCGTCCGCCGGCAACGGTGGCCGTCAGACCCGAGGCCACATTCCCCCGTCCGCCGCCGACCGTCGCACCGTTCCCCGACGCCGTATCACGGAAACCGCCGCCGACCGTCGCATAGTCTGCCGAGGCCACATTGTTTTCCCCGCCGATAACGGACGAGCGAACGCCCGAGGCGATGTTGAAGAAGCCCCCGGCAATCACGGCGTCATTGCTTGATGCCTGGTTGCCGTTTCCACCGCCGACCGAAGCGGCCGGACCACTGGCCTGGTTGTTGATTCCTCCAGCCACGGTCACAAAGTGATTGAACGCCTTGTTGTCGCTTCCGCCGCCGATCGTCGCATAATTTCCGGTAGCCGTGTCCTGCCATCCACCGCCGATCGAAGCGAAATCCCCGAAGGCAACGTTCCGCCGTCCGCCGGCCACCGTTGCGGTCGCCCCCGAGGCAACGTTTCCACGTCCGCCGCCGACCGTCGCGCCGTTCCCCGACGCCGTGTCCCGGAAGCCTCCCCCCACAGTTCCGTAATCTCCCGAGGCAAGGTTCTCCTGTCCCCCGCCGATCGCCGAAGCGAATCCCGATGCCTCGTTGATCACCCCTCCGCCGATAGCCGAGTAATTACCACTCGCAGTATCCCATCTCCCCCCGGCAATGGTCGAGAGGAAGCCGGAGGCCAGACTGAAGTCGCCGCCGCCGACCGTCGATCCGTTGCCGCTTGCGGTGTTCGTCCACCCACCGGAGACTGTGCTGGTGCTCCCCTCGGCACGGTTCAGCCAGCCCCCGCCGACAACGGCGTACTGGTTGACGGCACTGTTCTGCCGACCTCCGGTGACCACCGAATACTGTCCGGTCACCGTATCGGCCTGGCCGGCACCGATAAACGAGCGATAGCCGGAGACGAGATTGTCGATCCCGCCGACGATCGTTGCGTCGAAGTTCGAGACGTTGTTCCGGAAGCCCCCGCCGATGAATGAGCCTCCTCCCGTGGCGGAGTTCCCCTGCCCTCCGACGATCACCGCATGTCCGCCCCCCACACCAATCGTCTTCGGCAACGTGGTCTGTCCAGCCCCGCTCGTCCCGGCCCCCGCTGGACTCTAGGATCCTCGCCCATGGGGGGAA
>CBFGQN010000054.1:0-11991 GCA_965650895.1 uncultured Ignavibacteria bacterium
ACACCGGCACGCCGAGTACCTCCTGCCCGCCCTTGCCCGGCGTGCACCCCCCACCACGCGCGTGCCGTAGCCGAGCATGAGCTTGGTGCGCGCCTGCCCCTCGCGCCCGGTAATCCCCTGCACGATCACCCGCTTCCCTTCAAGTCCCGGCTCCATACCGAAGAGCTTTGCGTTCTCCTCGGTGGAGAGCGCCTCGCGGACGCCGAAGAAGAGACCCCGTCCGGTTGCCGCATTCCTTCCGCGGATTCCCCCCTGCGAGTCCGGTTTGCCGGTGACGCAGGCCAGCGCATCCATCTGTCCGGGGGAGACCGCCTGATATGTGTCGGCGATCCAGGCCATTTCGCGCGGACCCGTTCCGTAGTCCGGAGCCGGCACGTCGATGCCGGGGCCGATGCAGTTCCGTTTGATCAGCTCCATCGTATAGCGGCGCGTGATCCGTTCGATAACGTCGGCGTCATACTTCTTCGCATCGACCTGCACTCCCCCCTTGGCTCCGCCGAAGGGGACGTTCACGATGGCGCACTTGTAGGTCATCTGTGCGGCCAGGGCCATCACCTCGTCCTGCGTCACGTGTTCGGCAAAGCGGATACCCCCCTTGGCCGGAAGACGATGCTGTGAGTGTTGCACGCGCCACCCGGTAAAGACCTGCACATCCTCGCCGATACGGACCGGAAAGCGGACCATATAGACCGAGTTGCAGGCGCGGATCTGGTTGAGAATACCGGTGGGAAAATCGGCGTGCGCGGCAGCACGATCGAAGTACCGTTCAACTGTTCGGAAGAACGAAGGCTCCGAGGAAATCAGCGACGTCAGTCGGTTGATCCCTCCGGCTCCGGATGCCTCTTTTGTGATGCCGTTCTTTGCGGCCGGGGTTTTCTTTGCGGCTTTTTCACGCGATGTGGATGAGGACGTTTTTTTCAGTCCTCCGGTCGATTTCTTGCTTGCTGCCATAGTGTACGGTTGAATACTCTCCTGAATGATTCGGTTCTCGTTCCGGACGGGTTTTCATGGAAAAGCGGGCTTCCGGTCCTTCCGGAAGCCCGCTTCGGTGCTGATCTTACAAATTGCCCCGAGCCGCCTGGTCACGCTCGATCGCCTCGAAGAGCGCCTTGAAGTTCCCCTTCCCGAACGACTCGCCGCCGCGACGCTGGATAAACTCGAAGAAGAGGGTGGGACGATCCTCGACCGGTTTGGTGAAGATCTGGAGCATATAGCCCTTGTCGTCCTTGTCGACCAGGATGTTCAGTCGGCGGAGTTCATCGATCGATTCCTGGATGTCGCCGACGCGGTCCAGCAGATCGTCGTAATAGGATTCCGGTACGTTGATGAACTCGATGCCGTTCTTCCGCAACTGGTCGATAGTCGCCAGGATGTCCTGACACTCGACCGCCACGTGCTGCACACCGGGGCCTTTGTAGAACTGGACGTACTCCTCGATCTGCGACTTCTTCAGTCCTTCGGCCGGTTCGTTGATCGGGAATTTGATCCAGAGATTGTCGTTTGCCACAACTGTGGAGCGGAGGGCGCTGTACTCGGTGGAGATGTCCTTGTCGTCGAAGGAGACGAAACGACGGAAGCCGAAAATGTTCCGGTAGAAGTTGACCGTCTCTTCCATCTGATTCCAGTCGACGTTTCCGACGATATGGTCGATATGCTTCAGTCCGACCGGCTCGGCAAGATTGTCCTCGCGCGGCTCGAAGTGGGGGAGGAAGAAGCCGTTATAGTCCTTCGTTTCGATAAAGGAGTGGACCGTGTCTCCGTAGGTCTTGATCGTCGAGCGGACCACCTTCCCTTCGTCATCGCTGACCTCATGCGGTTCCACCGCCCCATCGGCTCCCCGCCCGGTGGTGATCCGGTAGGCCTCGGCCGCATCGTCGACATGGAAGGCGATGTCGCGGACGCCGTCGCCGTGCTTCAGGATATGCTGTGCAATCGCCGAATCCGGATTCAGGGGTGTGGTCAGGATAAAACGGATCTTCCCCTGCTCAAGCAGGTAGCTGACCCGGTCCTTCACGCCGGTCTCCGGTCCCTGATAGCCGGTCCATTTGAAACCGTACCCGCGTCGATAATAATAGGCGGCCTGCTTTGCGTTGCCGACATAGAATTCGACATGATGAATCTGGTGGATCGTGAACAGTGCTTCGGCCTGTTCTACCTGGTTCAATTGCTCTGCTGTTTCCATGTACACCTCACGCTGAATGCAAAATGAAATTATACTCTGTTGATTGATTCCCGATTTTCTGTCCGGACCGCTTCCGGTGCGCTGCAGCGGAAGACCGATGGTTGTGGCGAACCCTGCAGCAGGGGTAACCCTGCAACAGGGGCAAAAGTTTTTGCCCCCTACGGTTGGTTGCACATGCCCCACTCCTATACCCCCACACTCTCTCACTCACAACGCACTTACACCTTCTCTTCGGCCAGTACCTCCTCCAACGTCTCCACACACCGCTTGTTCTGTTCGGCCGTGCCGGTGGAGATGCGGAGGCAGTGGGGAAAGCCGAATCCGGCCAACGGACGGGTGATGACGCCGCGGCGGAGCATACCGTCGAAGATACGTCCGGCCGTCTCCTGCAGGCCGAAGTCGATCATCACAAAATTTGCCAGCGACGGAACGAAGTCCAGTTCAAGCCGCTCGAACTCGTTGTGGAAATACCGCAGACCTTCCCGATTCTGCTCCACGGTCTTTTTGATGAATTCTTCATCCTCCATCGCCGCAATTCCGGCTGCGGTTGCCGGTGTGCTCGGCTCGAAGGGGAGCTTCGTCTTCATCATGGCGGCGATTATCTCCGAGTGGGCCATCCCGTACCCGATCCGGATGCCGGCCAGTCCGTGGGCCTTGGAGAACGTCCGGCAGGTCAGCACATTGTCCCACCGCCACCGCATCGAATCCGGATAGTCCGGATACTCGCAGGCGTACTCGAAGTACGCCTCGTCCAGAATCACCAGAACAGTCTCCGGAACCTTCTCGATAAACCGCTCCAGTTCGTTCGTCGTGACGACTGTACCGGTCGGGTTGTTCGGGTTGGCGATGTAGATGATCTTGGTTCGTTCGTTGATCTGCGAGGCCATCGCGTCCAGATCATACGTGTAGTTCCGCATCGGGAGATAGTGGGTCTTGACCCCTGCGATATGGGCCAGCACCTGAAACCCTACAAATGTTCCGGCACTCGTGATCATCTCGTCTTCAGGGGCAAGGAACGTACGGAGTGCCGTGGCGATCACCGATTCCGACCCGGAGCCGCAGATCACGTTGTCGGCCTTGATGACATGCCGGTTCGCCAGCACGTGGCGCAGCCCGACACCGGCGTCGGGATATTGTTCAAGATTTCCGAGTGAGCGACGAATCGCGTCGATCGCCCGGGGAGAGGCCCCGAACGGGTTCTCGTTCGATGCCAGTTTTATCACGTTATGGATGCCAAGTTCACGCTCGACCTCCTCGACCGGCCTGCCGGGTTGATAGGGCCGTAAGGATGCGATGTGTGATGGAACGGTAATCATGTGGATTCTATTCAAAAACAGGTGCGTCGTGCCTTTTTTGCAGTAAGGAGACAAAAATAGTAAACGCGTGAAGAATCTCCCCGGTATCGGTCGGAGGAAACGGAAAGTTTCGACTTTTCTTCCCGGAACCAGATACGCATTGTCGCCTTCACCAATCATATTTTGGTTTACAAAAACGTCTTGATTCGGTATATTTGTCAACCATATTGTCGACAGTCCGTACGATGCAAAGGAAGGAGAAAAACGATGAAACTGATGACTGTTCGTTCAACCGCGATTCACGCTATCGGATATGATCCGGAACATCTGCTTCTGGAAGTGGTCTTCAAGGCCGGGGGTATCTATCGATATGCCCACGTCCCTCCGCAGGTGGTCCGTCAATTCCTCGCCTCCCCTTCAAAAGGTCGCTTCTTTCAGGATCACATTCGGGGTTCCTACATGATGCACCGCATCAGCCGTCCGAAAGTCGGTCGCCGGAAACGACCGAAAGGGAAGGAAGGTGGAGAGGAGCATCCGATGGAGCGGATTCACTGAAGCTGTGAAGAGGGGTGGGAATTCCGTCCGGAATCTCCCACTCCCCTCACACGATGCAACCTCATCGGGCGTCGGAGGGTGGTATCTTGCAGACCGACCATTGACCAGCGCATTGTTCCTATGGCACGACGCACATTCGACGTTCCGGACTACTATCAATCAAACATTCTCGGCGCGGTGAAGCGGGGGCGTGGAGCTTCCGATCCGCGCCGTCGTGATTTCTCTCCCGCTCTCCTGGACTTCGGTCCGGTCCGCTTTCACATTCCACGGCATTTCGGTTTCTGCTACGGCGTGGAGAATGCCATCGAAATCGCCTACCGTACCGTTGCCGAACATCCCGATAAACGGGTCTTCCTCCTCTCTGAAATGATCCACAACCCGACGGTCAACGAAGATCTCCTCGGCATGGGGGTCCGGTTCATCATGACCACGGGGGGAGAACAACTGGTCGGCTGGGACGATCTGACTCCGGATGATATCGTGATCGTGCCGGCATTCGGCACCACGCTGGAAATCCAGGAGATGCTGGAGGGGCGGGGGATTGATCCCTACAGCTTCGACACCACCTGTCCCTTTGTCCAGAAAGTCTGGAACCGGAGCGAAAAGATCGGCGAGGGGGGCTACTCGGTCGTCGTCCACGGCAAACCCCGCCACGAGGAGACCCGCGCCACCGTCTCCCACAGCAGTCGTTCAGCCCCGACGGTGGTGGTCCGGGATATGGAGGAGACCGAACGACTTGCCGGAATCATCACCGGAGAACATCCGCAGGAGAAGTTTGAAGAGTGGTTCCGCGATCAGGCGAGCGAAGGATTCCGTCCGGAGCGTGACCTGCAGCGGATCGGCGTCGTCAACCAGACGACGATGCTCGCCACCGAGACCCAGGCGATCGCCGACCGGCTTCGTCGTGCCGTGGCCGAACGTTACGGAGAGGAGAACATCACACAGCATTTCGCCGACACGCGCGACACGCTCTGCTATGCCACCAACGAGAACCAGACGGCAACGATCGAACTGGTGAAGTCGGGAGGGGATATCGGGATCGTTGTCGGCGGATACAACAGTTCCAACACCTCTCACCTGGTGGAGCTTTGCGAGAAGATGATGCCGACCTGGTTCATCAAGGGACCGGAGGAGATCCTTTCGCAGGGGACCGTCCGCCATTTCGATCTCCACACACATACGGTGGTCGAATCCGAAAACTGGCTGCCGGAGAAGCGACCGCTGGAGATCCTTCTGACAAGCGGAGCCTCCTGTCCGGATGCCCTGGTCGACCGGGTGTTGCTTCGCGTGCTGGAGTTGTTCGAGGGAACCCGGAGTCTTGAAGAGGTTCTCGAGCCGTATCGGGATGCCGGGGTGGTCGGTTTGCAGGGGGGATGAGCCGTGAGCAGTCAGCTTTCAGCCGTGAGCAGTGAGTGTTCGGCAGATTGGGTGCGTCGGGAGTGAGAAGCGATTTTCGGACAAATGGTACACGGATAAAACGGATGAGACGGATTTGCGCGGATCAGTCCCTTCGATCCGTTGAGAGTCGGGTTGCTCCCCTTACCGTCAGGGCTCCGGCCGCGATCTTGATCGCCGCTCCGGGAAGGAAGGGGATCAGTCCGGCCGCGAGAAGTCCTTCCGTCGGAACATAGAATGCCAGAACCGAAAGACCGCAGAGAAAGATCAGAAGCGTGCCGACGGTCATCGCAGCCGAGAGCTTCGGCAACGAACTTCCCCACCCCCGCTCAACCAGAAAACCGACGATCCAGGCGGCGGCGATAAATCCGAGAAGGTATCCTCCGGTCGGTCCCAGCAGCTTTGCAATGCCGAACGATCCTCCGGCAAAGACCGGCAGCCCCAGACTCCCCTGCAGAAGATAGGCGACCATGGCAAGTCCCCCCCGTTTGCTCCCCAGCATCGCGCCGACGACAACCACCCCGAACGTCTGGGCGGTGATCGGAACGGGCCACATCGGAAGTTCGATCTGCGCACAGGCCGCCACAATCCAGCTTCCAAGCAGAATCGCCACCGTCTCGCGGAGAAGACCGGCCTTCGGCAGAATCGATTCGATGAGCAGATGGGGGGATGTGGAGTCGGCTTTCAAATGGTCTGACATAGTTCTTCTTCGCATGATGTTCTGATGAAAACGGCCGGAAATATAGCCTTCTTTCCACTCTTTCTTCCGGTCGATGAAGGAATTTTACCATAACCCGATCGGCACTACCGAAGAAAGAGAAGATAAAAATCTGCTCTTCCGTTCTCATCTCGCCGACGATTCCGAACCGGTCGATTCTCCTTTCCGCGCCATCCCCGCAAAGAGCAGGTCCGGACGGATCTCCAGGCTCCGCTGACTTCGCCAGAGCCCGGCCAGAATTTCCGCCTCCCCTCCGGTGATGATTGCCGGTGCCGCATCCTCCAGACCGATGGCCCCGGCAAGCAGATCGGCCAGACCCTGAATGGCGAGAGTTGTTCCGGTGATCAGTCCGTTTGCAAGGGAGTCCTGCGTCGTCCGTGCCGGAAGTTGCGGCGGGTCTTCAGAGGAAATAACGGGAAGAGCCGGCGCGTGGGCCGACAGTCCTTCGGATGCCGTCCGGAAACCGGAGAGAATCGCTCCCCAGTAGGGCCTCCCATCGCGAAGCGCATCGACGGTGATCCCCGTGCCGCAGGAGATAACCACGGCGTCGGTCTCAAGGGCGTAGAGATGCAGAATGCGGTCCAGTCCGAGCGTCTCCGGCGTATCGTAGCTTCCGGCAACGAAGTCGGCAAAGTCGCTTCGATCAAGCCGATGAATCGTTCCCCGTTCGGCAAGTTGCGGCAGAAGAGCGGACGCTTTCGCTTCGGCAACCGGGGCCAGGAGGAGTTCCGCGCCGATCGGTATTGCCGAAAGGAGAGAAGGGGAATCGTCGAACCGTTCCGTCCGGAACGTTCCATCCGGCTTTCTCTCCGCCAGCTTGCAGGTGCTGTTTCCGATTTCAAGATAGAGCATGGTTTTGCGATAACGAGGTATGGACAAAACAACAGGGAGTGCAAAAGAAAAGGGGAGCACGAATATACTTCATGCTCCCCTGAATCTGTCCCGATGCCGTTCAGACCCGTTCCACTTCCGGCGGAATCCGGTAGTGGGGTCCGGTGCCGTTGCTCTCCTCCGGGGCCTGGATCCTGTCGGACAGCCGCAGTCGGAAAGCTCTGATCCCCTTGCCGAGGGCCGAAAGAATCGACACCGTCTCGATGATCGGTTCCTGCACCGAACGTTGCAGCGTCTGTTCCAGCTCCAGCAGACTTACCACGACATTCCGTCCCTCATGGATAATGCTTGTCGCATCGTCCACCACCTCGGTCAGGTCGTCGGTCAGTTTGCCGACGTTCTTCACGATGCCGTCGACGTTCTGAAGCTGGGCCTCCACCTGGTTTGCCAGATTCATCAGCGTGTTGCTTACGTTGGCCACCAGACCTTTCGTCTCCCTGATAAAGAAGATCAGATAGATGAACAGTCCGGCAAGGGCGAGCAGTGCGATTGCTCCGGCGATATAGAGAAGGTCAACCATAAAAATTCCTGCGTTGATGACGGGTAGGACAACCGATGCGAAACGAATCCGTTCAGGCCCCGGCGATCGGCGGCTTCTGATCATTCTTCAAGCCTTCCTTGAAGGCCTGCATTCCGGCCCGCGTCGCGTCGGCCAGTTTCTCGGCCTGTTCCTTCACTTCCGTAGACGCCTTCCCGGTGGCCGACTGGGCCTTTGCCTTCGCTTCGTTAACGATCTTCTCGGCATCGTTCAGCAGCGTTGATGCCTTCTGCCGGGCGTCCTCAACGATGTGCTCGGCCCGCTGCCGCCCGTCGTTGACGATCTGCCGCGCCTTCTCCGATGCGTTGTTGACGATGTCTCCCGTCTTGTCGACGTACGTGTTTGTCAGGTCGGCAATGTCTCCGCGAAGCTCGCGTCCCGACTTCGGGGCAAAGAGCAGGGCCAGAGCCGCCCCGAGCGCGCCGCCGGTCAGCAGACCGAGCACCATCCCTTTTCCGTATGACGAACTTGCCGCGTTCGATTCCTCATGATAATCTCTCATGGAAGCCATGTGTTCTCTCCCTCGGTTATGTGATTGTGCAATTGTGATTGAGCAATAGTTGCGTTGAAAATAAGAAGACAGAGGATGGATTCCGAAAAGAACAGTTCAGGCAAACCGAACTTGCTATCTTTGAACTCTTCCGCTGTCGGTCCCGCACCGGATGCGGGGTCGTTCTTATACGTACAAACACCGATACCATTACAGAAATTCCCGGAGAGGAACGTGACACGCTTATCGATCATTCTCAGGATCCTCCCGATCCTGCTCTTCGCCCCGATCTTCATCGGATGTCCGGAAGATGCGCAGAACGGAGACGGGAAACCATCCGATACCGCTGCGGCACCCACCAACGCCTTCCCCGATCCGGCCGGCATGCCGGAGTTCAACGCGCAGTCGGCCTACGACTATGTGGCCCGGCAGGTTTCCTTCGGAACGCGCGAACCGAATTCACCCGGGGCGAAGAAGGCGATCGAATTCTTTCTGGAAGAGCTGGGCAAATATGCCGACACGGTCCGTCCGCAGACCTTCACCCATACCGGCTATAACGGCGAGAAGCTGAACCTGACGAACATCATCGCCTCATTCAATCCGGAGGCGAACGTTCGGGTGCTCCTCTGCGCTCACTGGGATTCGCGCCCCAGAGCCGAGGAAGATCCCGATGTCGAGAAACGGGACCAGGCGATCCCGGCCGCCAACGACGGGGCCAGCGGGGTCGGCGTGCTGCTGGAACTGGCCCGCCTCCTGAAGGAGCATCCGCAGCCGATCGGCGTCGACATCGTGCTGTTCGACGGCGAGGATTACGGCGATTCCGATATCGATAGAATTGAACAGTACTTCCTCGGTGCAAAACATTTTGCAGGCAATCTGCCGCCGGGATACCGTCCCTCGTTCGGGGTGCTGCTCGACATGGTCGGCGACAAGGAGGCATTCTTTCCGATAGAGGGGAACTCGATGAAATATGCTCCGTCGGTCGCTACCAGTCTCTGGAATGCGGCCGCATTCCTCAAGCTTCCCGCATTCAAGCAGGTTGTGGGGAAGGAGATCCAGGACGATCATCTCCCCCTGAACCAGATCGCCGGCATCCCGACCATCGACATCATCGACGTGGAACTGGTGGGGCACGAATCGGCCGATCCCCGTCGCCGCTACTGGCATACCCAGAAAGACAACATGGAGAACATCGGCACCGAAACGCTCGGTCAGGTCGGCAAACTTCTTGTCTATACCCTCTACCGGCTTGTCCCGGATGAACTGAACCGGAAGCGACCCGCCTGAGGAGAGACAACCACAACTTCTTATGAAACACTACGATGCACTGACCGTCCGGGCCGACCGGGAGACGCTGGAATTGCTGATCGCCATCGGCGGCACGATGCCGATTACCGGCATGCTCGACGATGACGAGGCGGTCTCCCTCTACTTCGATGAGGGAGTGCTCGACGACGATATGATTGCCGATCTTCGCGACTCGCTCGGCGAACGTGGAGCCGGGGCGAGGTTCGAGCGGGGGGAGATCGAGGAGCAGAACTGGAACCTGGAGTTCGAGCAGTCGCTGGAACCGGTTCGGGTGACCGACGGACTGATCTTCACGCAGAGCTGGAATCCGGTCGAACCCGGGGAGGGGGAGCTGGTGATCACGATTGATCCGAAGATGTCCTTCGGTACCGGACACCACGAATCGACCCGGCTGATCGCCCGGTTGATGATGGAGGTCGATCTGAAGGGGAAAAGCGTGATGGATATCGGAACCGGAACCGGCGCGCTGGCGATTATCGCCGCAAAGCGGGGAGCCGGGCGGATCATCGCCTTCGACAACAACGAGTGGGCCGTGGAGAACACGCGGGAAAACATTCTGCTGAACGATGTTGAGAAAGAAATCGAGGTCGTGCAGGCCGAGCTTGAAGAACTGGAGGCGACCGGATTCGATCTTGTCCTGGCGAATCTTCACCGGAATCTGATTATCCGTCTCCTTCCGGAGATCGTCCGCCGACTGAACCGGCCGGACGGGCTGCTGATGACCTCCGGTGTGCTGATCGAGGACTATCAGGGACTGGTCGATGCCGCCCGTCGGGAGGGACTGGAGCCCCGGGCCGAGGAGCGGGAGAACGAGTGGATCGCCACGACGTTCGGATTTGCGGGCTGAGCGGCGACTATCGGTACCGTTCTGATCCGTGTACCGTTTTCCCATCAATCCCGTCAGGGAACACCCCGGCTTCCACCACGTCCGAAGCGGAAGAAGATCAACTCCTCTTCCGATGTTTCATCCGATCCCGTATATTCGCCCCGCATTGCAAAAAAGACAACGCCCGAATTTTTTCAGAAACCTTATGGCAACACAGAATCCCGCAACCCGCAGCCGGACACGTTCGCCGCGCGAGCGGAATCAGCGTCGCCGTCCTACGGGGCGGAGCGTGGAGACCTCGGCGGTACGCTGGAATATCCCCTGGGGAGTTCCGAATCTTATCGGCATCGGCATCGGCATCGCCGTCATCATTATCGGCTATCTGCTGATGAACACGGCGGTCTCCGAACAGCCGATGACCGACAAATCCGAGTGGAACAACTCCACGGCCACGGCTATCGGACCGATCCTGCTGACGATTGCGTACTGCGTGATCATTCCGGTTGCGATTTTCTGGAGAAAGAAGGGGGATCGAACCGAAGAGGAAAACGATTTGGTCCGGTCGGACGTCTGACCCACCCGCTTGCGGAATCCGAGAACATCCGATTCCGATGACGTGAAATTTATTGCGGCTGAAGACAGTCTCTGTCGATCAGAACATCTTCAGCCTTTTCTTTTATTACTTATGGAGGTTTTATGACGAGATCGTTTTCCTGTCTGATGGCTGCACTCGGTCTTTTGGTGATGGCGGGGACGTCCGAGCTTGCAGCGCAGGAAGCGTCGAGCGATGTGGATGTCTATGTGAACCAGATGGATAAGCTCGCCGGAATCATTGAAGGAATTTCCACCGCCGAGGACGTAGCCGCGGCCGAGCCGGGCGTGACCGAGGTTTTTGATAACCTGGCGGAACTGTTGCTTGAGACCGAAGACCCCACAGCCCTCATAACGCTGTCGGAAGATGAGCGGATGATGGAGATCAATACCCGCATCGAGAGTGCGGCCACCAATCTGGGAATGAATACTCCTGAAGTCGCCATGGAGCTGGGAAATATGTTCAACCGCGCGTCGGTGAACTTCATGGCGGCGTTGGCGGAACTCGGTATGGGTGTTGAGGACGGAATGGAAGAAGCCGAGGAGTACGAGGGGGGAATGTAGGTTCCCGATTCCTGCCGAAACGACACCCGGCACGGGTGAAACATATCGATATAACGGAACAGATGAAGAAGGCGTTCGGTCCGGTCAACGGACCGGACGCCTTCTTCCATTATTCGGTCAGTCGTTATTCAGTCAGCCGTCGGAGCGTCAGCGTATCCAGATTGAGTCGCCGGCGCAGGAAGGCTTCCAGCCGGTCCCGCACCATCTCGCGGCGTCGGATGCCGTAGGAACCGGCGTAGTCGAAGATGAACAGAGGGACCGGGGCCGATGAATCGGCGGCGGTCTGCAACTCTTTGGCAAAGGCGATCCATTCAACTTCGGGCAGCACCGGTTTCAGTTCGGCGCTGACGGCCGTCAGCGGGATCGTATCGCTCTTCATCCGTTCGATCTCCCGTTTCAGACTGTCGATCTGCAGTTGCTTCAGGTCGGCCGTCTTCTGGTTAAGCTCCATCATGTTCATCGCAAGCCGGGCCGCCTCCTCGCTCAGCCGTTCCTCTTCCTCCTTTGTAATGCTCATCTGGACGATCCTGAGATTGTATCCTTCCAGACCGTAGCCGGCCAGAGCCAGGCGACAGGAATCGATCCGGCTGGAATCGATCTGTGCCCCGACCATGTAGACCTTCAGCAGATTGATCGTA
>CBFGQN010000055.1:0-11971 GCA_965650895.1 uncultured Ignavibacteria bacterium
CGTCTCCAACCTGCGGGACAACTTCAGGCTGACCTGGGAGCCTGATCCCTTCAATACGTGCGACACGACCGAAACGGTAAATCTGCGGGCGGAAGTGAACGACACGAATCAGGTGGCCCACATTGTCATCAGTGTGCGCGACTGCAATGGGAATATCTCGTTCGACTCCGTACACTATGACCCCCGCCCCGATTATTTCCGGCCGCAGGTGCTGACACGCGACAGCACCGGTTCATGGGATCCTGCAATGTGGCCGTGCAATGCCCGTACGCGGAGAGCAACGGTTATCGACAGCATCCATCAAACTTCCGAAGCGGGAGATTATGGGCTCGGTACAATCCGGGTTGTCTCCAGCAATAACTTTGCCCCCCCCGTCATTATCGATCAGGATGGAAATACGGATGGCTCCATCAGCGATTTCGATACGCGGGCAACCATCGTGCTGGAAGTGATCGATTCCACGCTGAACGCCGAAGCGGAAGTTCTCGTCACCGACTACGCGGGGAACGACACGACTCTCTACTTCTCTTACTGTACGATCGACGATTTCCAGCCTCCGGTGGTCCGCCATGTAAGAGAATCCGATATCCGCTGGCAAATAACCGCAACCGACAGCGCAGCCTGGGATCGGGGTCTGCTTGACCTTACGGTGATCTCAAGCAAAAACATTCTTTTCCGCGGTCAGGACGATTCGCTTCGGACAACTCCTCCAACCATCTCGAAGGGAACTCCGTTCAGTCTGCTGAACATCGAGGTAGCCAACCATTGTGAACCGGCCGAGTTGATCATCCGATACCGGGATACCTACTACGATACCGACCCGGCAAATCATGAGACCTACGACACGATTCGCTATGCCGGCATCCCCGATACGCTGGCGCCGAACATCCTGATCATTCCCGGGTATGACGGCACGGCATACTTCTACGAAGTGCGGATTGACGACATCCACTACTTCGGCAATGATCTGTTCGACTGTGATCGGGGACTGGAGGATATTCTGGTCGATTTCACATCGAACCTGCGAATACGCCAGGGAGTGACGCGCATCAACGCACACGAGGCGATGCTCAGTCTGGAGGTGATCGATACACTGGCGATTGACCGGGTGGACACGCTCTGCATCACGGCAATCGACAGCGCCGGGAACCGCTCACAGGCGTGCGACTACTGGCCGGCCACCCCTGACGGAAAGAGTCCGGTCTTCATCGGTTCGCTCGACCGTTCCACACTGAGTCTGACCGGTCTGGCCAGCGACAACCGGGAGAACGACCGAGGACTGGGATCGGTGACGCTGCGGAACGCTTCCGGTCTTGACCAGAGTTTCGCTCTGCCGAACCTGCGGGGACGACCGACGGCAAACGTCAACATCGCAATGACCAGTCCGGCAGCGGAGATTTCGGGTGAGCTTGTGATACAGGATTTGTACGGGCAGATTCTGAACACTCCCGAACAGTCGATTCACACCGTCGTGCTTCCGTTCCGTCTCCCGGTGGTTCGACTGGCGATCGAGATGCCGGAACTGGTCGATGCCGAGACGGAGTTCGTCGTGCAGATCAGAACGCTGACGCCGATCGAAACCGACCTGGTTCAATCGATCTCCTTCGATGTCCGCCCGGACGGCCCGGCACAGTTCATCGACGCCGCCACCGCGCAATCCCTTGCAGGAGAGATGACGGCGATCCCGACACCGCAGAAAGACATCAGGGTTCGCTATCAGGCCAGGGGGAGCGAGACGATTCCGGCGGGACGACTGATCGGCTCGCTGAAATTCCGCGCACTGACCCGCAGCACTTCAGTCGAACCCTTTACTCTCCGGATCCTTCAGGGAACCGGCCAGGTCAACGACGACAGGGATTCGACGATCAGCGTCAGGAAAGTACAGAGCGATCCCGTCGCCTCTCAACTGACGCTCCCTCCTCCGCTGTTGCTGACTCAAGGGGATACGCTGACATACGTCAACGGCGATTGCAACCGGGCACTGACCTCAGTAGGAGCCGGGAAGCCGACCGGGTTGGCTATTCTCGGTCTGGACCCGCAACCGGTACAGACCGGAACGGGAGGCGTCAGCGCGACGCTGCGGGATGTTCCGGAGGATGTAGCGACAATTGAATGGATCGCTCCGGACGGACGGACGGTGGGACGCATCGAGGTGGAGGGGACCGAGGCCGGCATCACACGCTACAGCGTCCCGCTGCCGGAGAACGCATCGGCCGGTCTCTACTTCTTCCGCGTGGTCAGCGCCAACGGCATCGATACACGGAAGGTGATTATCAGCCAGTAGCGAAGAGACCTAACGTAAGACAAAAAGAAGAGGGGTCCTGTACAGGACCCCTCTTCTTTTCAGGAAAGGGACTGCCAAGTATGTCAGGATCATCCGTATCATGATCTTGATTCCATCGGAGTAAAAAGGGCAGTAGCAGAACGAAAGAGAGCCCCCTCCGCAGCAATCAAAGCAATCCCACCGACCCCGTTGTGCAATCGCAACCTCTCTCCCCCATCCATATTCCCTCCCGCCGCAGTACTTTCTTCTCATACATCAGAACAGATATTCCGCCGACCCCGTGGAGCATCCGTCACACAACACACACGCAATCAAGGAGGTTCATATGCAATTCTCTATCGAACACGGTCCGGTCTTTTCCTATCTCCGCATCAACATGGATCAGGGGGAAGAGTTTCGCGCAGAAGCGGGAGCGATGATCGCGATGTCTCCGACCATCTCCCTTGCAGCGAAGTCATCCGGCAAGGGAGTCTTCGGCGCGCTGAAAGCGGCCGTCGGCGGGGAATCCCTGTTCGCCTCACTCTTCACAGCCGAAACCGGTCCGGGAGAACTGTTGCTCGCCCCCGGTATGCCTGGGGATATCATCCGATTCGACTTGCAGGGGGAGACGATCCTGGCGCAGGGAGGAGCCTACCTGGCCGGCTCCTCCGATCTGCACCTCTCCACGCAGGGATCGTTCAGAGGGCTGATCAGCGGCGAGGGCTTGTTCCTTCAGAAGATCAGCGGAACCGGTCCCCTCTTCCTGAATTCCTACGGATCGATCATCGAGAAAACACTGGAACCGGGAGAAGTCTACATCGTCGACTCCGGCCACATGGTCGCCTTTCAGGAATCGGTCAGCTATGAAGTGAAGAAAGCCTCACGTGGCATCCTCTCCAGTATCGCCTCGGGTGAGGGATTGGTCTCCCACTTCCGCGGACCGGGGAAGATCTGGATGCAGACACGTAACCTGACCGCCCTTGCGGAGATGATCGGCAAGTTCATCACGAAGAGCTGAAGCGATGGCAAATAAAGAGAGGATCGCAATTCGACCGATCAGGAATTGCGATCCTCTCTTCTTTCTTCACACTGGTCTTCACAGCCGACTGATCGCCCCATCCTTTCAGAGTCCGGCCCATCCTTCACTACCTCCGGCAGGAAGATACGGGTTGATGCTCCGCGCCCGCTGCAACAGCGTTTCCCCTTCCTTCTCGTTTCCCAACGCCATCTCGATCAACCCGGCATGTCGGATCATCATCGCGTGCTGCGTCCCCAGTCGCCGCGCTTTCAGACTGTACGCTCTGGCTTCTTCCGGCTTTCCGGCCCCCAGAAGAACCCGTGCCATCAACTCCTGGGCATCGATGTTGGCCGGACGTTTTGCGTACTCCCGCTTCGCCCGCTCCAGCGCTTCTTCCGGTTTGATTCCGTGCTTTGTCCAGAGAAGTGCAAGCTCCCGATCCATATCGTGTCCGCTTGCTTCGTCCTCGGCCAGCATCGCCTCGATCACACCGATCAGCGAATCGGCCCTCCGATCATCGCCGTTGCGGCGATAGATATCGGCCTGCATTTCAACGAATGAGAATTCCGGCAGCAGAGCAATCGCCCGATCGAGCAACTGCACTGCGCTGTCGGCATTCCCTTTCGCAATATGAATGTCTGCAAGTCCGGCAAGAGCAAAGGGATAGTCCTCCCGTTCGAGCATGGCCAGAGTGAACTCGTCCTCCGCCTCCTCTAATCTCCCCTCCCCCAGATAGAGCTGCCCGAGCGTTGTCCGTCCCCATGCCTTCTCCTCACTGCCGGGAGCTCCCGCATCCACCGCCAGCCGCATCGCCTCGATTGCTCCCTCCACATCGCCGTGAATTTCGCGCAGATAGGAGATTCGCGAATAGGACTTCAGGTCGGGCCGGATCGCCGTCATCCTGTCGGCCGCTTCAATCGCCGCCTCGTAGTTCCCGAGCTCCACATTTGCGTCGACAAGGGCACCGTATCCGGCCGCAAGGTTCGGGGCAAGGCGGATGGCCTGCTCGGCCATCGACAACGCCTCGTTGAATTTGTGGAGAGAGAGAAGGATGGAAGCCTTCGAGAGAACCCCCTGCACGTTCTGCGGATCGATCCCCAGGGCACGATCCAGCAGATCATCGGCAGCCGGATAGTAGTAGGGATGATCGCCGGTGACACGCCCTTCATACATCAGGACCTGGGCCAGACCGATCAGAGCATCGACATCGGCCGGATTCCGTAGAAGCGTTGCGCGGAACCGGTCGACCCGTTCCTTCACCGGACCGTAATCTCCCGGATCAAGTCCGACGGTCCGTTCCTTCAGCTCCGGCGGGGACCATGCGGGGAGGCTGCGAGCCCTGTTATCGGCACACCCGATTATGACAGAGGAAAAGAGAATTGCCGTTGCAGCAGTCAGCAGATATTGTCGACGTTCCATTGTTTCTTGTTGGATAAGTGTGTGCGTGTTGAAGAAGAGAACCACCACGGCATCCGCCACGGCGGAAGCACAAAGGATCACGAAGGGTTGTGCTCTCCGTGCCGTGGCGGATGTGAAGGGTGCTACTTCACGACGTTGATCTTCACCGTCCCTTCGGTCATGCCGTTGACGCGAAGCTCGGCCAGATAGATTCCAGGTGCGACGTCCGATCCCGGTTCCCAGCGGACGGTATAGTCACCACGGCCGAGATCCCTGTCGACCAGAAGAGCAACGGCTCTTCCCCCTGCATCGTAGACGTTCAGCTCAACCGGACCGGAAGCGACCAGATGGAACGCAAGAGTTGCCCCATCACGAACGGGATTCGGGACGCTGCCCCCAATGAAGCGCCCGGCAGGGGCCGAAAGGCCGATGGAATTGCGCGTCGGCTCATCCTCCACCCTGCTGGTTCCTCCGGTACGGGAATAGCTGTAGCCCTCGTGCGGATCGGCAACGTAAGGAAAGGCATTGCCGAACGGCTTGTCGTTCCCCTCAACTCCCGTCGTGAAGGTCAGAACATCCAGCAGGTCCTGCGTCACCGGATCGGTTCCGTCAAAGTCGTCGTACCACAGTCCGACAGCCGCCAGAACAATACCGGCAACCGCCTGCAACTCGATGCGGGTAACGTCATCCTCCAGACGCCGTCCGTTCGGGAACCCGTCCATGTTCGGAATCGGCTGGATGTCGGTCGTGGCGTTGAATCGCGGATCGGTCAGACCCAGAACGGCCGCCTGCACCAGTCCGAGACTGCTGAAGTCCTGATCGTTCCGCGGTGTCGGCGGCACCGCCATGTTCAGTCGCAGCATGTCCCCCAGCGTCGGCAGGAAGTTGTTGACAAAGGGTTTGCCCGGACTGAGGGGACTCCCCTGTTTCCCCGTTGCAAGCTGATAGGGAGGAAGATTCGGCACGCCGGTGTAGAAGGCCGGAAGAATATCGGCCGAGCGGGGGGCTCCTTCGCGAAGCAGATAGGGACCGAATGCTCCGTCGGCCAGAGCCGTCCCCTCGCGGGCGTTTGCCGGAAGACCGAAGAGTCCGTCGGCACCGTTGCGGAAGTCAAACGCTCCGAGCGAACCGGTCTGAATGCGCAGCGGGGCAAACCCGGGGACCGCACCTCCGAACTTGCCGGCATCCATATAGAGCGCAAGCTCGGGATTGGTGAAGTATCCCTCGAAGCTCTCTTCCGCCTGTCGATCATGCGGCGAGGTTGCGTTCCAACGATCCTTCTCGCCGATCGGGATCACCGCTTCGTTCGTCAGGGGCATGCCGAGACGGGAGACCTGCACCCACGGCCCCGAGACGTCCGGCTTGCCGCCGTCGGTTCGCAGCGTCGTGATCTGCGGACGCGAGGCCGACGCCCAGACACCGATCACGAAATCACCGTCGAGAATGTTCGCCGCCTGGTCGGCCGACTTCCCATCCTTCTGCAGCATGTTGATCGGGATCTGCAGGGCCAGGGTGTGGCAGTTGAATCCGGCAACGGCATCCCGCGCCTTGTCGGCACCGGTTCCGTCCGCCGGACGAACGGCACCGAGATCGAAAATCGCCCCCAGATCGACCCAGAACGGATCGTCCCGCGGTCCGGCAAAGACCGTCTCTCCGGTCGAGGCGGTCATGATCGCCGAGGCCACAAGCTGATCGTAGGTCGTTCCCAGCCCTACCGGATCTCCCTCGATCGAGCGGGGCCCGATGTTCGGCGGCGGAACGATGCCGTTCTCCAGAATCACCGAGAACGTCTCCCCCCCATCGTCGCTCTTCTCCAGTCTGTAGGTCGTCTTCAGGTTCTGCTTGCCGAGCCTGATGTTGAAGAAGGTTGTGGGATCCTCATTGGTTTTCGTGAAGGTAAAACGATAGATGATGTCGTCCCCCTGGGTGGCGGCATCGTTGTCCACGTGAATTTCGTAGCGGATATTCTCACCGAACGAATAGTAGTTCGGTCCCCCCTCGGGAGACTCGAACGGGATATAGTTGGCGATAATCGTGATCGTGTTCGGATTATCCGGACTGCGGAAGGCGTAGAGATCGGTATTGTCGGCCAGCGGATCGTTGCTGATCAACGGCGCCTCGCGATGGCTTGAGGCCAACAGACCGGAAAAGCCGATCAGCAGAAACGATATCGCTGTCGGCAGAAGTTTGCGTTGTCTCAATGATTTCATAGCGGTTGCTCCTGTCGTTCTGTCGATGAATGGTTCGGACTTCCCCCATGCAAAGGGAACTTCTCTGTTCATGCATGATGGGGGTTATACGAGGCGGAAGCGATATCGGATTTCGGGAACAGCCGGGAATTGCACTGGAGATTCAGGATCATAACAGGAGAAGGAAGGAAGAACCGGGTGCACGTATCCGGAAGAGAGAAAATCATCACATCGATGCAGTGCGGAACTTTCCGGTCGTGAGGATGTTGGATCGTGTGAAATCCCGACGATACATGGGCAACCGCAAGCGCATTCGCATCTGTTCGGCAAACCCGCCGGTGCGCGCGCATCCGCCTCCGCTTCGTATCTTCGAACCCGTTCAGCAAACCAGCTTTGTGAGTGATCCTGCACATCATAGCGATGCGGCTCTTGCAGCCGGATTGAAAGCGCGCGACCGACGGGCGGTCGGGCTGCTCTATGATCGTTATTCCCGTCCCCTCTTCGGCGTGATCTACCGCATCATTCGTTCGCAGGAGATCGCCGAAGATGTTCTTCAGGAGACATTTATCCGGGTCTGGGAAAAAATCGATCAGTTCGACCCGGAGCGCGGAACGCTCTTTACGTGGATCAACTCCATTGCAAGAAACCTCGCGCTCGATACACTCAAGTCGAAAGCCTACAGGACATCACAGCAAAACCAAACGATCGATCAGGTCGTAAATGTCCTTGACAAACAAAACACAACCTCCTACGACCCGGAGACCATCGGCATCAGGGAATCGGTAGATCACCTCGACCCCGAGCTGCGGGAGGTGGTGGAGACTCTCTACTTCAAAGGATTTACGCAAAGCGAGGCGGCTGAGGAACTGGAACTTCCGCTCGGCACGCTGAAAACCCGTGCCCGGAAGGCGATCGGACTGTTGCGCAGCATATTCGATGACGGAAGAAGCATCTGAACAGGAACGGACCGTACAGGGGTGAACATTCACGAATACATAGAATCGGGGAACCTGGAACTCTACGCCATGGGAGCCCTGCCGCCGGATGAGGCAGCAGAGGTGGCCCGGGCCGTTGCCGCCTATCCGGAACTTCGTGAGGAGCTTGAGAAGATCAGCCGGACGCTGGAGGAGATCGCACCGGTTGAGGGGCTTGATCCGCGCTCCGGACTGCGGGAAGAAATTCTTGCGGCTCTTCCTCCGCAAGAAGCTTCGATGACCGAACCATCGGTGATTCCATACCGGCCCGAGAGACCGTCCGGACGCTCCTATCTGCTGGCCGCTTCGTTCATCGGGTTGCTGATAAGCGTCGGAGCGGCCGTCTGGTTCTGGTCGCGGTGGATGGAGACGGAGGAAGAGCTGACCGAAAGTATCCGGATTCAGGAACAACTGGCCTCGGCAATCCATCAGGCCGAACAGGAGTTGCAGACGCTTCGCAACTATGACAACCGCGTCGTTCGGATGACCTCGACAGGAGAGGAGGCCGAAGCTTTTGCCGTCCTCTTCTGGAACCCGCAGACGCAGACCGTCTGGATCGACGCATCGAAGATGCCCCCGTTGCCGAAGGGAAAACAGTATCAGCTCTGGGCGATCGCCGGGGGAGATCCGGTCGACGCCGGAGTTTTCGACGGCCGGACCGAACACCTGCAGGAGCTGAAGAGGGTGACCGAAGCCCACACCTTCGCCGTCACCGTCGAGCCGCGCGGCGGAAGCGAAACGCCGACGCTGGAGACGATGACCGTGAGCGGGCAGTTATAGAGCATCTCTTCACGCACGAAGTTTCGCTCCCGCACCACTCATTGTTTCGCCTCCCCGATGAAATCCTGACCACTGCAATACATCAACGTATGCCGCAACCGATCGATCTCAGCCACACGATTGAAGAAGGATTGATTACCTACAAAGGAATCCCCGCTCCGATTATCTGCGACTTCCTGAGTCGGGAAGCCTCGACGGAACATTATGCCGAGGGGGTCAGCTTCCAGATCGGAAAGATCGAGATGGCGGCAAACACCGGCACATATGTCGATGTCCCCTTTCACCGTTATGCCGGGAAGGATGACCTGGCCGACATTGCCCTTCGGAAGCTGGCGAATCTGGACGCTCTCCTCTTTGATGCCGATCACACCATCATCGGTCCGGAACTCTTCGCCGGCAAGGATCTTCAGGGGAAAGCCGTGCTGATCCGAACCGGATGGGACCGGCACTGGCGGCAGGAGGAGTACTTCTCCGGAAACCATCCGTTCGTGACCGAAGAGGGGGCCGCTTACCTGCGGAATGCCGGTGCAACGCTCGTCGGCATCGATTCCTACAACATCGACGACATTGCCGATCGCAGGCGGCCGGCACATTCGATACTGCTGGGAGCGGGCATTCCGATCGTCGAACACATGACGAATCTGGGAAGTCTGCCGCAATCCGGATTTACCTTCACGGCGGTTCCGCCGAAGATTCAGGGGATGGGATCGTTTCCGGTGCGGGCCTTTGCGATGATGGACGAAGAGACGGCTCGATGAAAGGGTCCGATGACGTCAGTGCAAACGGGATACGGATGCCCCGGATGGGGAGGGATTGATCTCCGGTCTTCCCGTTCAAGGCCGTTCACCCGTTGCGGTGCATCACGATCTCATCCCCTCCACTACCCGCTCCATATCCTCCGGCATCTCTGCAGTGAACTCCAGATATTCTCCGGTTCGCGGATGATGGAAGCCGAGCGTCCGGGCATGAAGGGCCTGGCGGTCGATCAGCTTCAGAACGGACCGGGCTCGCGATATCCAGTGGGAGCCGACGCCGTGCGGATGGTCGCCGCCGTACGTGGCGTCGCCGATCAGCGGATGGCCGATATGTGCGCAGTGCACGCGAATCTGATGGGTTCGTCCTGTGGCAAGCCGAAGGGAAAGGAGTGTGGCGAAATCGAACCGTTCAATCACCCGGTATCGCGTCAGAGCATATTTCCCGTCACGTTCGGAGACGGCAAATTTTTTCCGGTCGCGGGGATCGCGCGCAATGTTCCCCTCGATCTCCCCCTCATCCTCTTCGAGAACGCCCCAGGCGATCGCCCGGTATTCGCGTCGTATCGTCCGGTCGGCAAACTGCGCGCCGAGATGTGTCTTTGCCGGCATTGTTTTCGCCACCACCATCACGCCGCTCGTATCCTTGTCGAGCCGGTGGACGATACCGGGACGGACGGCGTTATAATCGAAGGGAAGAGCTGCAAGCATTATCTCCTCGCTCTCGGATTCCTCACCATCTTCCTCATCCTCCGTTTCCATCGGCGATGTCTCTCCGGCCTGAAGCAATCCGGCCCCCACGTGATGAAGAACCGCGTTGACCAGCGTTCCCGTTCTGTTGCCGTAGCCCGGATGGGTCACCATGCCGACCGCTTTGTTCACCACAAGGAGATCATCATCCTCATAGAGGATATCGAGAGGAATATCTTCGGGGATCAGTTCGATCGGCGGCGGCTTCATCAGTTCCAGTCGAACCAGATCGCCCGGCTTCACCTTGTAGTTCGCCTTGGTCGCATGTCCGTTCACGGTAACGGCTTCGGCTGTGATCGCCTCCTGCACCTTGTTCCGCGTCGCTCCGGCAATCCTGCCGGTCAGCCAACGGTCGATCCGTTCCGGTTGCTGTCCCGGCTCCACCAGAATCTCCCGAACGGTCAGGACGCGCGCCGGCTCCTCAGTCATTCGCCTCCTCCTTCTGCTCAGCCACATAGGAAGCCAGAACGGCGTGGAGCTCGCGCAACGCACGTCCGCGGTGACTGATCCGGTTCTTTTCCTCCGGGGTCATCTCGGCAAAAGTCTTCTCCGATTCGTCCGGACGGAACAGGGGGTCGTAACCGAATCCCCCTTCTCCTCGCTTCTCCTCCGTGATCGCTCCTCTGACCTCCCCCTCGGCAAAGAGGGTACGGGCATTGTCGACATAGCAGAGGACCGTCCGGAACCGTGCGGCACGGTTATCCTCCCCCTTCAAAGCCTCAAGCAATGCATTGCAGTTGTCGTCGTAGGTCGCATCCTCTCCCGCATAGCGAGCCGAGAGGACGCCGGGGGCGCCGTCGAGGGTATCAACCTCCAGACCGGTATCGTCGGCCAGCACAGGGAGGCCGGTGGCATCGTGAATCTCCTTCGCCTTGATCCAGGCGTTCGCCTCAAGCGTCCTCCCGTCTTCCACCGGCTCCGGGAACTCTTCCCCGTACTCGGACAACGTCATGACGGAGAGCGTGTTGAAATCGGCGAGGATCGCCCCGATCTCTTCGGCCTTGTGCCGATTGTTCGTTGCAAGAAGAATTTTCATAAGAGGAAGATAGAGAAGGTTCGGGAGTAGGCAATCGATTGACCCGGTACCGGAGGACAACAGAGAAGGGAAAACGAAAGAGAGGACCATGCAACCCGATTTCTATCGCGGCGGAGAAAGGAGCCGACGATACATCGTCGGTTGAAGAAGAATATTCCGGGCCGCCCTGTACTGGGCGTCGTTGTGAAGTGCCGTTGCAATCCCCTCTTCTCCCCGGGCATATCTTCCCCGTATCTCTTCCTCCAGCCTTTTCGCAATCTCTTTCCCTTCCCTGTCAAAGGCGGCTCTCTGATTTGCAATGAATTCATCCCGCAGTTCCTTCAGGAGTTGGGGAATCCGTCCATCGGTACCGGAGGGAAAACGCCCGGGGAGAGAATCGAGCAACGCCAGGGGACCATGGCGCTCTTCATAACGGACAAGCTCCTGAAGTCCGTAGTCCCGAAAATTCTGCAGCACACTCCCCTCCACCTTGAAGTCGGACGGAAGGGAATCGAGCGGGGCAGTTAAAAGGGAGGCGAAGGTGAAGAAGGCATTGATCCGTTCCAGATGGGGGATCAATGATTCCGTCGGAAAACGGGGAACGATCGTATCTGGCAGAATACCTTCTCCTCCACGCACCCGACGTCCGTTCCGCGTCGTGAAATCCGGGAGAAGAGAATCCGGGATCACCCGTCGGATTCGGGGCTGAAGAAGATTGAGTCGCTGGATCGAGCGTCCCGACGGGGTGATATACCAGGCGGTCGTCAGCCGCAGCGACGCATCGAACGGGAGAATGCGGACCGACTGGACAAGTCCTTTGCCGAGCGTCGGT
>CBFGQN010000056.1:0-11936 GCA_965650895.1 uncultured Ignavibacteria bacterium
ATTCTTGTGGCGGCGGGAGGATGGTTCTTTTTCAACCGTCAGGCACAGGCCAGTGAGGCCGAAGCAAGCATTGCCCTTGGGCGGATTACTTCCTATATGAATCGGGGAGACTATGAGAAGGCGATCCAGGGGGATCAGGCCCTTCTTATCAACAACCGTCCTATAATGGGCCTGGTCGCCATCGTCGACGAATACGGCTCGACCAATGCCGGAAAGCGGGCTGCCCTGATGTTGGGGAACGCCTATATGCTGACCGAGAAGCCTGCCGAAGCGGCCGAAGCGTTCCGAACCGCTGCGGAATCGGGGGATGAACTGACGCGGGCGGCTGCTCTGGCCGGGATTGCGTCGGTTGCCGAAGCCGAAGGAAAATATGAGGAAGCGGCTGCCGGATACGACGAGGCGGCCGCTGCACTTACATCCGATATCTCACGTCCGATCTACCTTTTTGCTGCTGCAAAGAACTATGAAAAGGCCTCGAAGCAGGAGACTGCTATCGAACGGTATCGTGAGATTGCCATGCAGTATCCCATGTCCGAACAGAATAACATCGCCCGGCTTGCGCTGGCGCGTCACGGCGTGGAGATATAAGTCTGATGATTGATAGCAATAAGTGAGTATTCATCCATAATCAGGAACACTCAGAGGATTTCAATGACATTTGAGACCCCTTCCCCGTCGCCGACCAGCGGCGGCTCTCTACATATCGAAGAATTGTCTCGTAAGAACATACATCTTCAATTATCCGGTTTTCTTATTTCAGGAGGAACCATGCGACGTTTCTTGAAGGCATTGCTCCTGCTTGTGATGTCCGCTGTGGTCGGCCAAAGCGCTTTGGCGCAGCCGATTGCACAGATTGCCGGGCGTCTCGGCCAAACGGAGTATCGCGTCTTAACCAAAGACACGCTTTATCAGGTTGCCGGCGACTACCATGTCTCCGGTCTTCTGATTATCGAGCCTGGAACTACGGTCGAGTTCCTGCCGGATGGTCGTCTCATCGACTCGGTCGGTGGCAAGATCATCGCGGACGGCGAACTTGATGCGATCTGGGATCGTAACACAGCAGCGGTCGGCTCATACACGAACCGCTACTGCGATCTGGACTATGTCCGTGATCACGTAAACATTTCGGGCCGTCCCGAGTTTACGGCACAAGGTGGACCGAACGGTTCGCCGAACTGGGTGAACTATGCTTCACACCTTCTTTTCTACTATGCAAACCACTTGCAAGGGTGTGCTACTGATCCGAACCGTCGTTTGACTCAGTACACGCGGGACGTGCGGCGTGCGCCGATCATCTTCCGCGGACGCCCGATTAATCAGAACTCCGAGGAATGGGGTCACATCGTGATCCTTCCGGGTGCCGACACGGCCGTCTTCCGGAACGTTCAGTTCGTGAACTTCCGCAAGGATACCGGCGTTGTCCGCAACCAGCAGTTCTATAATCCGCAGGCGGCTCAGGGATACGACAACCAGCAGATCGTTTCGGCCGACATCCTCAACAAGCAGATGCGCAGGCTGACGTCGGGCGGCGGCGGTGCGATCACCACCTTCTCGTCGAAGACCTGGATTCTGAACAGCCGTTTCGACAGTAACATGGCCCGTTATCACGGCGGTGCGTTGCAGTTGCTGCAGTCGCCGTGGGATGCCAACGTGGCGGATCCGGGAGCACGCTCGTTCTTCCCGCACGATCCGTCGATCGGTGCAGCTCACGACTCGAATACCTATCCGGCCGGTGATCTGAATGCCTATCTGGACGGTATCGACGTTTACGGCAGCTTTATCTCGACCCCCTTCGGGTCGATTCCGACCATGCGGGTAACAACGCCGAACAGCGGCCCGGTGCAGTATCGTATGCTGTACGACGACGGTCGTCAGGCCGCGAACATGGGGCGTATTCGTCGCGTCTATTTCCGTGACAACCGGGCGATGGTGATCAACGCCATCCGGGACGTCAACGGATACCGGGATGATCCCAGTACGGTGGTGCCGGTGATCAACGACGGCTTTGTCGGGGGGATCGCAAAGAACGAGGCGTTCGGCGGTGCTCTCTATATCTCGGGGCGTCGTTATGATACGATCTACTTCGGCAACGGTCTGGCTCTGTCGCTGATGACCGGAGGACTGGTCTCCGACCCGACCGATACGCTGGTTTTCGAGCGTAACTACGCTGCGAACTTCCAGGCCGACTCGACGGGTGGCGCCAAGGGTGGTGCTATCTACGTAGGAGACAGCACGGCTCTTGACTTCGGGCTTTCCCGTTTCAACGACAACTTTACGGCGACGCCGCAGGTGCCGAGAACCGACTGGTATCGTCGCTCGCATATGTCACAGGGTGGCGGTATCTATATGTCGAAAATCTCGCCTTACCTGAGGCTGAGAGACAACGTCACCTTTATCAACAACCGTTCGGGTCAGGGTGGCGCCATCTTTGTCGAAGCGGTCGTCAACCCCTTCGGCAAGAACATTGCCATCTACGATCCGTTCCTCTCGCCGGAGATTCTCGGCAGGGACGAAATCAACTTTATCAACAACAAGGCGGAATATGACGGTGGAGCGATCTACACCATGCGGAATATGGTGGTGCAGGGTCAGTTCATCACGACGTTCGACTCGCTGTCCGGTGCCGTGGTCGACCGTCGTATTCTCTTCGACAGCAACGCTGCCGGTCTGGCCGGTGGTGCTATTGTCGTCGATAACCAGACGCATCACTCGCTGATGCTGGAGAGCAACGCCCGGGTGCTGAATACGCTGTTCAGCAACAACTCGGCCGGTGACTCCACGCGGGTTGACGACACACGCCTGATCAAGTATTACGATCCGCTGGCCAACCCGGCCAATCCGACGAACCCGTACAGCGTGGCAACGCTTGCCGACCGGTATCAGTTGCCGCTGTCGCTTCGCAGCGAGATTCTGGGTGGTGGTGCGATCTACTCGCGGTACGGCAACACGAACCTGTTCCGTGCGGTCGAGTTCCTGAGCAACTGGACGATCGACGGTAACGGTGGTGCAATCGCGATGATTACGCCGGTCGAGGCGAATCGCTACTTCCTGGCCGACGGTGATGCAGCCTATGCATACTCGTCGAGTTTCCCGGGAGGGAGCGTCCTGCCGTTCGACGACGGACCCGAGCCGTCGGATATGCGCTATATGACCCGCTTCCTGCTGAACAAGGCAGTGAAGGGAGGGGCACCGTTCCGTCAGCATCCGCGTGACACGACGACGATCGTGGAGAATACGCTGGATGATCCGTATCGTAATGGAACCGGTCTGGGTGGAGCGATCTATCTGAATGATCGTCTGCAGCCGGTCGGTGGTGCTCCCGGTTTCCCGCGGGAAGATTCGGTGATTCTGCACCGTGTCCGTATTCAGGGTGACACGGCATATTCGGGTGCAGCGGTCTATTCCGATAACTTCGATCTGAAAGTGGTCTTCTCCCGTTCGTTGATTGCCAACAACGTGGCGGTCTCGAACGAGGGACGGAACATCGACACGTTTGCAAACTGGCAGACCTCACCGGCAGCTTCGCGCACGGCCGGCGCCATTCTCTATGGCGAGATTCAGGGGCCGATGCCGCTGGTGGACTACCATACCGGTGCAAACTCGATTTATGACAACGATGCCCGCTATCTGGTCCGCATCGCCGATGCTCCTCCGGGAACGCCCGGATTGGGTGCAAGTGGTGCCGATACGCTCCGGGGCAACTTCTGGGGCGAGGTGCAGGCACCGGTTACGACCATTCTTCCGACCGGTACGCAGCAGGAAACGTTCTTCATTCAAGGAGACAGTTGCTGGTTGCCGTTGAAAAATGTGGGTGGAACACAGGCGGTCAACGAACAGGGACCGTTTGAGTCGAAGCACGTCTACAACTACCGGCCGGTGCCGTATGGTATGATCCCCGATACGCTGTTGCTTGAGGGACGTATCTACGACATCTATGACAAGGGCCTTGATATTCGTGCGGTCGATTACTCCGGTCCGCGGATGGCGCCGATCGAAGACTTCGCAGTCGGCATTCCGCCGGTGCTTCGTCAGTATGCCGCCGGAAGCGTCTATGAAGGGAAGGTCGTTCGTCGTCTGACGCGCGATCCCTTCAAGGCCGAGGTTGATACGACCTACGCGAAGCTGATGCGGGAGTTCGTGGGGGATCATCCGATCGGGTATCCGCTCTTTCTCGAGTCGCAGGCCGACTATCGTGGCGATGCGAATACCGATAACAACGATCCGTACTCGCTGAACCACACGGTGATGCTGGTCATCAACGCAGAGACTGGCGAGTTTATCCGCTCGAACCTGAAGCAATATCAGGAAGGAGATGCGCGCTTCTGGTCACGTGTCGAATTCGTACCGGATTCGATCAACCGGAATGTGTTGGGTCGTCGTGCTACCGAGCGTCGCGCGGCCTTCTCGATCGGTGAACTGTATCGTCTGACGCCTTCCTACTATCTGGAGCAGGGCTTCACGCTTGAGGAAGCACGTTTCATGGCGGCTCGTTATGAGGATTCGGTTGCTCTGGACGGACGTCGCTATGGCGAACTCCCGGCCAATCTGGGTGGTCCGACCTTCGGGTACGTGAATCGTCCGAGCCTTCCGACGCCGCCGAACCCGCCGTTTGTGAACGTATACGCAGGTGAGCGGTATCATGCGTTGCCGGTGAAGACCGGGGATCGTATCTGGGTAATCTCCAGAACGGTTCTGTGGAACAGCGACAGCAGCCGTACCTGGGTGGAGAATATGGCCCGATTTACGGGAATGGAGTTCCGTATCGACGTCGACAACAGCGTTCTGGCTCCGTTCCTGCGTGGACAGATCGACTCGCTGCAGGCAAAGACGCCGGCAGAGCTGCGGAATACCCGCTTCCTCTGGGAGGATCGCGTCTACGAGAGCGACCCGACCGGTCGTATCGAGTCGTCGATTCTGGACGTGACGGCAAACGAGGTGAACGGATTCTATGATCCGCGTTCGCTCTTCTTCCCGGATCGCTACACGGGTCTGCGCTATGAGTGGACGCCGCTGATCGAGACTCCGGGCTTCACGCCGTCGCCGAGCACGAATCCGGCAGCAATCCGTCTGGCATCGTGGCTGAAGGCCGATACGGTCTATCCGGCCAATGTGGACCAGGATGCAATCGACCGCGACACGGCACACAAGTGGGGCTTCATTCGCTTCTGGGGTAATCCGCACAATCCGGATGTTGTACCGGGTGGTGAACTCCTGGAGGTGAAGGTCTCGAACTATCCGCCGGATCAACGGACGATCGACAGCCTGAAGGGGCTGGTCGGAGCCGACACTGTGGCCGATTACATCTTCCTGTATCCGCCGTACTTCAACTGCCAGGTCTACGATCCGGCGAATGCACGGTACCTGCAGCAGGATACGGTCAATATCAGCTCGGCAAGCACAGCCACCTATCGTCTGCGCATCTTTGTGCAGGACTCGATTCCGGTTGAGCTTAACAGTGTGCCGGGATGCCAGGATCCGGGACTGAATCTGGTAATTGCCCAGTGGACCGACAAGCTCCGGTTCAATTACGATGTAAACACCGACGACGAGGTGGAGGATCGTGCTGCCGAAGCAGAGCTGTGGGACTTCCGTTACGGACGGACCACCTACGGCTTTGTCTTCACGCAGGGGAATACGGGAACAACCGATGACGTAACCGAGGTTCGTCCGGTCTGGCTTGCCGACCAGTATCTGCGCGATGTCAACCAGGGTCTGGATAACGGCGCAACGCTGCTTCAGACCGGTAATCTGGTGGTCCGGATCGATTCGACGGAGGCTGATGGCCTGCTGAAGAATCCGGCCCAGCTGAACAACGTGTATAACCTGGATTCTGTCTATACGGTTATTGTGAACGACGGACATACCGGAAACAACAAGTTCGACTACCGCGTGCTGGTCAACGCACAGCCGAGGCTGCTGCCGAATGCCAGCGGACAGTATGTGCTGCCGAACGCCAAGGAGGACTTCGATTATAACCGTACGATGCTTGACCTGAGCCGTGCGATCACATCAGAGGATCGCAACTTCGGCCAGCGTCGTCTCTATCAGCTTGTCTATCGTGACGATGCGTTGAACGGTGCTGATATTCAGGATGGGGCGGTTGTCAAGGATACCACCGCAACGAGCACGGCAACGGTTGCCAAGGTTCGCAAGGACACGTGCTATCTCGAAGCCGGAATCCTGGATGCACCGAAGACAACACCGAGCTGGCTCAAGATCAATCCGATCTCGGGTATCCTCTATGGTACGCCGGGTCTGAACGACGCACCGCGCACCGATTCGGTGACGGTGATCGTGACCGACGAGTACGGACTGAGCGATGTTCGGGTCTACAGAATTACTGTCGATTCGACGCAGCATCCGCCGGATCTGCGCGGCTTGCCGCCGATCCGTTGTGCAATCGTCGGACAGCAGTACAAGGACTCGCTCTGCGTAAGCGATCGCGACTTCGGACGTCTGGCCGCACCGGATACGGTGACGCTGACGGCGACCGGAAGCGTACCGGGTCAGACTCCGATCACGCTGGATGTCAGCCCGTCGACCTGGAACGGACCGTTTAATCCGGATACCTGTCTGCCGATCAGCATCGAGACGACCGCTATCCCGAGTGCATTTGCGGGACAGAAGATGATCGTTGAGGTGATCGCAGAAGATCAGGCCGGAAACAGGGATACGTTGAGCTACGAGGTTTCGGTCAGCGACGTTGTGGACTTTGCAATGACCGTGACCGTGGAGAACACGAACTCGACCGACGGCAACGCTCGGCAGGAGCTGACGTTCGGACTTGCACAGAACGCGACGACCGGCGAAGAGGCCGACAGCCTTGGCCGACTCGACGAGATCTATTGCGAGTACGAGTTGCCGCCGCTTCCGCCTGCGGACGTGTTTGATGCTCGCTGGACGATTCCGAACAACAACGGTATCCAGCGGAACTTCTATCCGACGAATCCGCCGTCAGGTCAGGAGCGTTCGGCATGGAAGGCCTTCATCCAGCCGGGTAACCTGCCGGGTGGAAGTCCGTTCTTCCCGGTGAGGATCTGCTGGTCGCTCGACGAGGCGGCAGAGGCCGACTCGACGCTGACGATTGCCGATCTTCGCAGCGATGTGACCGGATCGAACCGTGGTGCCTTCCGCGTGAACATGAAGGATCCGACAGGATTCAATGCTTACGCTGTCAACGGTATCCGCATCGAATTCGATACGGTCAACGGCGAGGTCTTCGCTTGCGTCGTGATTCTTGAGCCGGGTATTATCGAAGGCTTCAAGATCTTCTACAGCAGCGACACGACGTCGGGCGTCGACGATATCGTTGCAGGTGAGGCCGGCTTCCAGCTGGCGGCGAACGTGCCGAATCCGGTGACGAGCGAGACCGAAATCGCCTTCACCGTTCCGAGCCGCAGCGATGTTCGCCTTGAGGTCTTCGACATCAACGGCAAACTCGTGAAGACTCTGATTAAGGAAGCGATTCCGTCGGGTCGCCACACGGCGATCTGGGACGGAACCGATGAGCAGGGCCGGAAGGCGGCGAGCGGTACCTATACCTACCGCCTGTCATCCGGAACGACGGTTCTCAGCAGAACAATGATTCTCACGAGATAAGGTTGAATAAGATCCGCGTATGGTCGGGGAGAGGAGAACTCTCCCCGACCGGAGCGGAACCGAATGAGAACAAAGCATAGTTACAGTATACAGAAACAATAATCAGAGGAGAGACAGCATGAACTTCAAGAGAATACTGCCCGGTTTGCTCGGAGGTGTTGCTCTTATGCTTCTCGTTCCGGTCACAAAGTCGGAGGCACAGATCTGGACCGAATTCGATATCAATATCGAAAACCGGGTCTATGAGCCTCTGGTCGGAGGTCAGGTGATTCAGCGGGATCAACTTGTTGACCTCTTCAGCAACTTTGTGAATGCGAACGACGGCGTCAGCAGAACAGCGATTCCTCTCGGGTTCGAGATCGAGTACGACGGACAGCTGTTCGATCGGGTTTGGGTGTCGGTCAACGGTTTTGCCAGTTTCGATGGCCGGTTCATTACCAACGATCCGTTCACACTCTTTACGCCGACCAACGGTCCGAACCTGACCTTGGCCCCCTACTTCGGGGATCACTACTATCGCGCTCCGGGATTCGATTTCCAGGATCCTCAGGGACGTCTCTACACGCCGACCACGATCAGCTGGCAGCAGAATCCGCCAAGCGCCGATCCGAAAGGACTGAATCGCAGTTCATTTGTGGTTGAGTGGGAAAATCTGAACATCAACTATTTCTTTGATCCGGTTAATCCGGACGATCCGTTCTCGCCGAACCGGGCGGAGCAGGCTCCTTCAATCGCCAGCTTCCAGCTCTGGATCTTCGAGGCGGATCCGAACACTATCCCTTCAAAGAAGGGGACAATCGAGTTCCACTACGGCGATGCAGGTACCGGTACCGGCGTCAGTATCGTGAAGTTCAGTGGAGCTTCGGTCGGTATCGAGGACGAGCCGGCGGTGCCGAACGGCAACACGACCTGGATCAACGCAGTGACGTATGCCGAGACGGGGAACAAGATCCTCGCACGGACCGATACGCGTCTGACGAGCAACTGGCCGCCGAGCGGACTGCCGGGACGTATTTTCGTGTTTGATACTGACGGTTCCGCCGGAATCAGAGGCTGGGGCGATGGTGATGCGAACCTGACACAGGTTGATCCCAACGTTCCGCCGAACGTCCGGGCCGATCAGCGTCTGTTCGTGACGATGGCCGACGTGATCCGTATTCTGCGTCATCAGGCCGGCCGGCCGGTCGAGTTCGATTCGGCCGTCAACCGTCACGGATATCATGGCGATGTGAACCATAACGGTCGTTTCTATTACTCGACGAGCAACTACGACAACACGGGAGACTCGGTGATCCTGGGAGTAGTACAGAGATACAAGGTCTTCTGGCGCGTCAAGAGCACCAACGAAAATCTTCCGTTGCCGATCGATAATACGTTCAATGGCTTCTTCTTCGATGCCGACGAGTTCGATGCCGCACTGATCATGGACTATCTGGCAGCCAAGCTGCCGGTGCTGCCGTGGTTGCCGGATACGCTTCCGCATTTCACCGGAAAGGCGGTCGCATCGGTATCGGCTAATGACATTGTTCTTGAGAAGAACGGTTCGTTTGCAGGACGTCAGATCGAGATTCCGGTCACGCTGAACGGTTACAGCAACGGTGCAGTCGGCATCAAGCTGCAAGCCGCTGCAGGAACGCGCATTGTTGACGTCTATACGCCGGAGTCGAACGCCTATCGTCAGAGTCTGGCTGTTGCCGGTGAATCGACCGTAGCAATTGCAGGAGCCGGCGAGTTCAAGCCGGGAGATGTTGTTGCGACGATTGTGGTCGAGACGACTGAAGGAGAGGACGTGAAGTTTGAAAGCGTCGTCTTCAACGAACAGGAGAAGGGAGCCAAGCGGGTAACCGTCGGAAGCGAAAGCGCAACGGCGGGAGAACTGATGCTGGGAGCCGTTTCTCCGAATCCTTTCGGGGTGAACAGCGGATCGACCTCGTTCGATTACACTGTGCCGACAAATGGACGGATTCAGGTTCGCGTTTTCGACGTACTTGGCAAGGAAATTGCAACGATTACCGACGCAGAGGCGACGGCAGGAACCTATACCGCCCAGTGGGACGGTCGTGATGCCAGCGGGCGTCAGGTGGTTCCGGGCGTCTATATGATTCGCGTTGAGGCTGCCGGACGGAGCGGAATCGCTCAGGTTCAGGTAGTGCGATAAGTGTTCAGGGAGTTGGCGGACAAGGGGCAGCCTTGTCCGCCTTCACCCGACACCTGTCTCACCGACACCAGAAAAGAATGAGGCGGAATATGAACTCCGCAGTGCAGAATACAAAGGATGGAACGATTATTCAGAGTGTGTTGAAAGCTGGAATGGGCTGGGCAAAGGTGGTGCTGTTGGCCTGGGTGGGGATGGTAGGACTGAGCGGAAGAGGAGAGGCACAATCGGAAGAGCGTTCTTTGAGAATCTGGGTTGACACGATAGATTTCGGTCTCTGCAGAGTGGATGAGGGGAGAAGATTTGAAGATTGGGGAGTCTGGGTGGAGAGTTCCACCGCCAGCGACACCGTTCTGGGATTCCGGCTTCAGGATAGCGTACTGGCATGCGAAATAGTCGTGAGGTGGGACGTCTCGACGGTTCGGCTTGAACCGCCGTATATTCTGGTTCCTCCTCAGACACTCTTCGGACGGTTTCCGTCGAAAGTTCAGGATGTCGATACCAACAACGGTTATTTGTACGTGACGGTCTCGGCAGATGCGAATCAGCGTCCGGTTATCGGCACCAACATTCCCCTCTTCTACATGAAGGGGCGTCTTGTGGAAAGCGATACGACGATCGAGCCTCCTGCCGGAGGAGCCAAACCGGATCTGTTCAGGATTCTGGAAGGAAATCTGGGAAATAATATCGGCTCAAGTCGATTTATTCCGGGGTTTGTAAGGGTTCTGCGGGATACCACACCCGAGTATACCGGAACCATCAGAATTTCTGACGCAGATCTGGATACGAATCGGATCGATACGGTCAGTCTCTATGTCGGCAATCTGGCCGATAAGAGCGTCCGGGAGATTGCCTTCAGCATCAGTGCGGAGGGAGGAGATTTCCGGTTTGTAGACACGGTGACAACCGGTGCCGAACGTGCTGAGGAGTGGAGCGGAAGGGAAGTGACCATCGAGCCGGGGAGAATTACCGGACACTTTACGTCAAATGTTGAGGTCCAATCGCGAGACAGTTTGATTCTGCGCATTTTGCTGGAGCGAACAACCGATAGCGGCTTCGACGCCGCGTTGACAATCGATGAGTTCAGCGTAGACGAGTTTTCCTGCATTGGAAAGCTGCGTGTTGAAAATGCCAGAGTAGTCGCTAAGGAAATTCCGGCCGACACGGCCGATACCACAGTAAGTGTGAGGGGGAGCGAAGGGGAGCAAGAGAGAGAGGGGATAGAGGTGTTTCAGGAAAGGGGTGCCTTGCGAATTATTCCGGGAATCTGGGGACCTGTTCAAAGCGTCGCGATCTATGACGCTAAAGGGGCACGCATTCTGTACCGGGATGATTTCAGCTCAGGAAGAGAGGTTCTGGTGCGGCTGGAGGAGCGTGTAGGGGAGGGGATGTATTTTATCGTGGTTCGATGCTCAGAAAGAATATTTTGGAATAGACAATTCATACAATAACGGTAAGTTATTCACCATTACCACAGGAGTAGATCCATGCGTAAACGCTATTGGTTCTTGGGGATTCGGTTTGTAGCGATCCTTGCCCTGTTCGCATTGAGCACAACGGTTGCTCGGGCGCAGCTTGGCGCGAAGTTCCTGCCGACCCTGTCCTTACAAAAAGAGTTGCCGACCAATAATCCTGGCGGCGACGTTATTAATGGCGACACGATCTATGTGTCCGAACCCGGAAACGGAGAAAAACGTTATCTGGTCCTTCCGGTCTTTATCCACAACTGTCTCGACTCGTTGACGAGAGAGAACATTGTGGGACATCCGGGAGAGCGAATCTTCAGCTTCCGCTTCCAGATACAGTACAACAACTGTATGTTGAAAGCGGTGGGCGTATCGAAGCGGGGTGCATTGCCGAATGATACCAACGTTCTGGCCAAGCACTTCAATCTGAGCTGGAATGCAGTTGGCGAGCCGAATTACAAGTTCCCGACAACCGGCGGAGCTTCAACATTCGGTGAGCGAGTAACGATTGCAGGAAGCTCCTCGCTTCCGCTTCCGCGCTCTCCGGTTTCGAATCCGGGTATTCCGAATCCGACCTGTCTGGATCGGGATTACACTCCCTTCGTCTATGTGATCTTTGAAGTGATCGGCACGGCAAACGGAGGAACCTGCGGTATTACCGCCGACCAGTTGATTCTTGTCCGTGATTCGATTCGCTGGAACAACTATGATCCGAG
>CBFGQN010000057.1:0-11901 GCA_965650895.1 uncultured Ignavibacteria bacterium
CACGCGGAGGGTATCGAAGTAAAGATCGTGGACAACGGTATGCCCCAGCTTCCGCAGGCCCCCGGCAAGCGTCCGGGTCATCCGGTTGACGCGCAGGGCAATTTTCCGGATCCCCTCAGAGCCGTGATAGACGGCATACATTCCGGCAATGACGGCCAGCAGGACCTGGGCCGTACAGATATTGCTTGTCGCCTTCTCCCGGCGGATATGCTGCTCACGAGTCTGCAACGCCATGCGGAGAGCAGGATTTCCCTGCGCATCGACCGAGAGACCGATGATCCGTCCCGGAATCTTCCGTTTGAATTCATCGCGGCACGAGAAGTAGGCCGCGTGCGGGCCGCCGTAACCGAGCGGAACGCCGAACCGCTGCGTGCTGCCGACGGCGATGTCGGCGCCGAACTCTCCCGGCGGCGTCAGCAACGTCAGGGCCAGCAGATCAGCGGCAACGGTGACCAGAGCTCCGGCTTCGTGAACCTGCTCGATGAAGGGACGGTAGTCATGGATTGCTCCATCTTCCGCCGGATACTGAAGCAGGGCACCGAAGATCGGCGTGGAGAAGTCAAAGGTGCGATGATCTCCGACAATCACATCGATGCCCAGAGCCTCGGCCCGGGTCTTCACCACTTCAATCGTCTGCGGGAAGCAGAGTTCCGAGACAAAGAAAGCCTCGGCATCCCCTTTCGCCTCGCCGTAGCTCATATGCATCGCTTCGGCGGCTGCGGTCCCCTCATCCAGCAACGAAGCGTTGGCGATCGGCAATCCGGTCAGGTCGATGACCATTGTCTGAAAGTTCAGCAGCGCTTCAAGCCTCCCCTGCGAAATCTCCGCCTGATAGGGCGTATACTGCGTATACCATCCGGGATTTTCCAGAACGTTCCGGAGGATGACCGGAGGCGTGATGCAGTCGTAATATCCCAGACCGATAAACGACCGGGCAGAAGTATTCATCGAGGCGATCCGGCGCAATTCGCCCAGCAGTTCGTATTCGCTCATCCCTTCCGGGATACTCAGAGGACGATCGAGCCGGATACCGGCCGGTATCGTGGCGTTCATCATCTCGTCCATCGACTTGTAGCCGAGATAATCAAGCATTGATCGGACTTCCTCTTCGTTCGGTCCGATATGTCGCTGGACAAAATTGTCCGTGGTCCTGATCTCCAGTTCGCGCAGCGTTCCCGCCATGTGTGGTTATACTTACGGATAGTTGATGTTGATATGAATTCAGATATGCAAAACTACTCGACTTCCTCACGCCGAGTCGTCATAGTACGTTTCATGCGGAAGCTCTTCCATTCCCCGCCCGAATTGTTCCCCCTCCCCCTATCCGGTTTACCCGATCCTTTGTCCCTCTCGCACCCCTTCCCCTCGACTCACCCCCGCAACCGCTCGGTATCGACCAGATTCAGATATTCCACCTTCTCCAGCAACTCCCCGCGCGACTCGACATGCTCGGGATCCGGAAGGCATACGTCCACCGGACAGACGGCGGCACATTGCGGCTCGTCGTGAAAACCGACGCACTCGGTACACTTGTCGGGCACGATATAGTAGTAGTCTTCCGAAAAGAACCCCTGCGCTCCGCTCGGCGCCTCCTCGTCGGGGCGATAGGTTACTCCGGCAAGCGTCCAGAACGTTCCCCCTTCATAGATGGCATTGTTCGGGCATTCCGGCTCGCATGCGCCGCAATTGATACATTCTTCAGTGATTCTGATGGCCATGTCGTTGCAGGCTCCGTAGCAGCGTGGATGTTTTTGCTGTTCTCCTTCGTTTCCTCTCAACATAACGAAAGGATTGGTCGCATCGCAATCGGACCAATCCTTTCAGATGTTTCAAACAATCATTCCTCCCGGGCAGCCGATAAACAGCCTGTCTGTATCTACCGCATCAAGATCGCGGGCCTGATATCGCGATCCTTCTGCGGCCCGGTCAGCACAAATGTGTAGAGTCCGCTCGGCAGTCTTCCCGCATCGAACTTCACGGTATGGGTTCCGGATTCCATCCGCCCCTCGAAGGGTGTGGCGATCAGGCGTCCCTCCTCGTCGAACACATCGATCCGAACCGGCCCGGGACTGGAAAGCTCCAGCGTGATCTCGGCGGCAGAGACAAACGGATTCGGAGAGATGCTCCGGAAGGCGGCCCCCGACTTCACCTGATGCAATGTTCCGCCGCCGACGCTGCTCGTCAGGGGTGTCTCCAGGATATAGAACTCACCGTCGGTACCGGTCATGTAGTAAAGCCCGGTCGTACCGGTCGTCGGATAGAAAACGAGACCGTAGACATCAATGGATTTATTGTCCTCGACAATAATGGGGATCTCCGCTATGACGGCAAATTGCGAACCGATATTCAATCGCTGCAACGCGTCGGGAAGCGTCGTTCCCGGCTGGGCGTTCTCCACACTCTGGGCAAGGGCCGATCCATCCCAGGTCAGCCCCACGCGACGATCTCCCGTCCCACCCTGAAGCGGATCGGTAGAGCTGATCACCCGTCCGTTATCGTCGGGATCGATAACATACGCCCGTCCGTCGAGACCGGCGGAAACAACAGTCAGCCCTTCGGGCGTTAATGTGACGCCGCTGATCGTACTCTGGGGAAGAGGAACCTCCCCCTGCAATACTCCCGCCGTATCAAGAATATAGAGATGGGAATTGCTGAAGTCCGACAGATTCGCGGTCAGGACAAAGAAACGATCGTTTCCGTTCTCTCCATCGTAGGCCAGATCGATGATCTCACCGGCGACGGCCGAACGAATAATTTTCTGTCCGGTGGGGATAAGCGTCGGCAACCGCAGGGCAAGAATCTCGTCCGTCGTCTTGTTGACGGCCCAGAGATCCCGACCCCGAATCGCAATCGCTCCGGCAATGAAGCCTCGCTGACCGCGGGAATCGGTATTGGCTTTCGGAGAGAGTGCGAAGGCATCCGAATCGACTACCTTGCCTCCATCGAGCGTCTCAATCCGGACGACGGCATTGGTCGTACGGATAAACGGGACGATATGTCCGTATGTGGAACCGCTGCTGACCACTCCGAGCGTATCGAACGTCTGTCCGCCGTCATAGCTGATCAGCACACGAACCGGAGTTTCAAATCCGATCCATGCGATGTTGATCGTATCGTTCGACTCGAACGTTTGTCCGCCGTTCGGCTGGATGATCGCCGGCGGGGGCTGCGGATTCTCTATGCTGATCTCGAACATCGAACGTCCGTGCGTGGCCGCAACCAGAGTTCGTTTTGAACGATGGATTTCCATATCGGCGATCGGAACGAAAGGAAGGCCGTTGTTGAACGGGAGCCAGAACTGACCGCCGTCAAGAGAGATGAAGACGCCGACATCATTGCCGACAAAGAGGATGTTGTTGTTCTCCGGATCGACGGCAAAGGCCGTCGTGGGAATATCGGGAAGATTGCTCGTGATGTTGGTAAACGTCTTGCCGTTATCGTCCGAACGGAAGACATGCCCCGATCCGAAACCGGAAGCGATAACGTAGACACGGTCGGCTTCAACCGGATCGAAGAGGATTTCGGAGATATAGCGTCCCGGAATTCCCGAAGCGTTTCCCCACTCGAAACCGCCGTCGGTCGTGTAGCGAACCTCTCCGGAGGCGGTGCCGATGACAATATCAAGGTTATCAAACCAGGACAGACCGATCGCCGATATGTTGGCCTGATTCCCCGGCTCCAGCCCCTCCCAGTTTCCGCCCCGATCAACCGATCTCCAGAGTTTTCTCCGTCCGCTATAGAGCGCGATTCTGTCCACCGGACTCATCGCCACCGGCGTCGACCAGGCGCCGGGATCGTAATCGGAACTACTTGTACGGTCGAGGTCCCGTGTGAGATAGAAGGCATCGATATCCCCCGGATCGGAGACATCGATCAACGAAAGGCGTCCATACTGCGACTCGGCATAGACGATGTTGGAATTCGACTCATCGACAACCGGATGGAATCCGTCTCCCCCCAGAATGTCGATCCAGTCGTCGGCCCACCCATTGGACCCGAAGGCCCCCATCGACCCGTTATCCTGCGATCCGCCGTATGCCCTGTAGGGCCGCGTCTGGTCAAGCCCGAGTTCGTAGAACTGGGTAATCGGCAGTGAAAGACTGATGCGCGTCCAGCTGGAACCGGTGTTGGTCGAGCGGTAGACGCCGCCGTCGTTGCCGAGGTAGACGATATCCGGATCGTGCGGGTCGAAAACCAGCGTATGCTGATCCGGGTGAACGTTTCCGCCGGTATACGAACGCGTCGTATTCGTCCAGCTATCCCCTCCGTTCGCCGAGCGATAGACGTCAATGCCGGCCAACAGCACAATATTGGGATTTGTCGGGTGAACCGATACGTCGTGGTTATAATGTCCCTGCGCGTTGAAGAACGCACCGCCGAAGCTTCTGAGATAGTTCCACGTCAGCCCGCCGTCGAGAGACTTGAAGACCTGGGCGCTGTCGTTTGTTCCGCTGTTCCGCTGCGCCACCATGGCGTAGGCGATCTGCGGACTGGAAACCGAACGGGCCACGCTTGCCCGTGTCGCCCTGAAAACGGAGAGACCTTCAGCACTCTGGAACACCGGCACTTCTGCCGAGGCGTTGGTTGTGTAGAGAATTCTGGCCGCCGAAGAGAAAGACTGGACTTCGGCAAGCAGAACTTCATCCTCGTTCTGGGCGTTGACCGCCATGCTGAAGAAAACACCGTCACGCAACTGCTTCCAGTTTTTTCCCGCATCGTACGAGATATAGAAACCTCCCCCTCCCTGAGCACTGGTGGCGTATACGATATCGGAATTATCCCTGCGCACGTAGAGATCGGAGATCGTCCCGAGCTGGGACAGGCCGGACTGGAACCAGGTCTCCCCCCCGTCGGTCGATTTGAAGATGCCGTCGCCGAAATAGGCTGGAGTCCCGTTGAACTGGCTACCGTGCGAGTTGATGACCTCGCCGGTGCCGACATAGATGACTTGCGGATCGCTCGGGTCGAACTCAATTGCCGCAATGGCCAGCGCCGACTGTCCGTCGAACGTCGTCCTCCACTCGTTGTAGTTCCCCGTATTCTGCCAGACCCCGCCGGAAGCGGCTCCGACAAACAGGGTTTTCTGCTCGGTCGGATGGACGGCAATCGCCCGCACACGTCCGGCAATGTTGCGCGGACCGATATTTTCCCACCGCGCCGCTTCGGCCTGCACCGAGACGCCTTTCGCCTTTTCCGCCCCTTGGGCGAGGCGTTCGGCCACTCCCTGGGTCTCCCGGATTGCCCGGGTTCGCATTTCCGTCGGGATAGTTCTATAGGGAAAGCGCCGCTGAAACAGAAACCATTCATGACGACCCGAAGGATCTTCCCCCTCCTCTTCCCCTTCGGCCCTCTTCAGAGATTCCTGTAATTTCGATTCGAACTCTTCAAGTTCCTCCTCCGGCTGCGGCCGCAGATCCTCGTCGGTCCGCTGCGACAGCAGAGAGTCGGGGACAACGAAGAGAAGAGCGGTAAGACAGGCGTACACCAGTACTCGAAACGGGAACGGCATGGCAATTAATAAGAAGAATGTGAGTATTGACAGGTTTTCTGTGTGTGGAACCGGGTTCTCCTCCGAGCGGCTCGCACGACTTTCGTCGCAGTCGGTAAAAACGACGCAGTCGGTTGACGGATATCAAATCGTCAATATTACCTTCAACATTGAAGATCATTAGAAACAGTATGAATCCGATACGACTTGTCCCTCTTGCAGCCCTCTTCTGTCTCGGCCTTCTCTGCGGTGCATGTTCGCAGACGGATCGGGAGGAGACGGGTGAAACGACCCTCTCCCCTTACCCTCCGGTTGTCGATGCATACGGCGATACCGTCCATATAGACAAACGACCGGAACGTATTATTTCCCTTGCTCCGAACATCACCGAAATCATCTACTTTCTCGGTGCCGAAGCCCGATTGATTGCCCGGACCGATTACTGCGATTATCCTCCGGCAGCGGCCGAACTCCCGTCGATCGGAACACTCGGCTCTTACAACCATGAACGGATCATCGCCATGAAGCCGGATCTGATTCTGATGATGACTTTCGACGGCTCGTCAAAGAGCGAATACGATCGCCTGAAATCGCTCGGCTTGCGCCCGTTCGCCCTGGCCGAAGGTCCTCTTGAGAATGTTATCAACGGCATCGACACGATTGCGATGGTTCTGGGAGTCGAAGGAACAGGAAGGGAGAAGAGCGACAGCCTGAGAGACATTATCAACGACATCCGGGAGAAGGGGGCGAGACTTGCCCCGGTTTCCACATTCGTTGTAATCGACAAGTCTCCTCTGATGACAACCTCCGGAGGCTTCATCGGAAGCGTCATCGAAGCGGCCGGGGGAGTAAACATTGCCGCAGGAGATCCGATTCCCTATCCGGTCTACAGCCGCGAACTCCTTCTGCGGCAGAACCCTGAGGCGATTCTGGTACCTGCGGCCTCCGACACGATCATCCGGGAACTGCTACATCTCTATCCGGAATGGCACGAACTTCAGGCAGTTCAAAACAACCGGGTTCTGACAATCCCGCACAACTTGATCGCCCGCCCCGGTCCGCGTATTGTGGAGGGATTGCAGAGAGTGTTCAGGTTGTTGCATTGACCATCTTCCTCTACACTCTACACTCTGCAAACTGCTCCGGAAGGTCTGTAAAGACCGGCCTCTGCCTTCCATCATGATTCATTCCGACAAAGCTCTGCCCACCGGGTGAGAACTTTTCCCTGTTCATGTGTCTCTGGTATAGTTTCCGGTACGGCATATGGTGGAGACAGACCAAACAGCAAGATCGAGAACTGTCCGTTTCCGAATCCGGTCAAATCCGTGGGATGCGGAGATCGGCTGTGGCTCAAGAGAAATTTTCCCACCGGAAGGACAACCGTAAAGAATGCTCGTCAGCATCTGCTTTTGCAATCCGGGCACTGAATATCAGGAAACAACATCAGCTTTTGTACAGCCCATCCGGTCATTTTACACGTCACCAATCACACGTGGCTATACGTACATTCAACATGACAGCCGAAGAGCAACGGCTTATTCGCGAGATCAAAGAAGGGAATCAGAAGTCGTTTCAGATCCTCTTCGAACGATACAGAATCCCCATCTATCGATATTGCGAGCTGATGTTGGGAGATGGTGTAATCGCTGAAGATGCCTATCAGGAAACCTTTATCGCCTTCTATACGGCCTGCAACAGGGATGAGCAATTCAGCAGTATTCACGCTTACCTTCTGACAGTAGCCCGTAATCAGTGCCTGAACCTGTTGCGAAACAGAAAACTTCAGGTTCCGATAGAGGATGTCCATGAATTACAGTATGAAGACGATCATAACCTGAGCGACGTAAAGCCCATGCTTTACAAGGCACTGCAGCAAATTCCCGCACAATACCGCGAGGCCTTTCTTCTCTTCGAGATTGAAGGCTACAGTTATACCGAAATTGCCGAATACTGCCAGGTTGAACTCAACACGGTCAGAAATCGCATTTTTCGCGCAAAGAAGTCGTTACGTAAACTTTTGGGACCGACCCTCAGAGATGATTTCTGAACTGGAATCACCTCGATGCAACAATATCATGGACACAGGCAACCGCACACATATACATACAAGACCCGGACCGGAGAAATTCCATTGCGGAAACGGGAAGAAGGATACTCCAGTTGAGTAACCTCTGAGAACCGAACGTCGCTTATACGAGAACGGAACGGAATAGAATACAAGAATGGATATACAGACGCAAATCATCGCTTTGCTGCAGGGAGAACTGTCTGAAGGAACGAAGCTCAGAGAATTGCTCCGGAAGTTGGCCGACTCGCCGGAAGATCAGAGTCTTCTGATCGATCAGATCCATATGGCCCGCCGCTTCGCTCAAGTCAGCACCACCATCGCGCCCTCCGCTGCAGCCGACCAGAGGATGTGGGAACGCATAGCACAACTTCCCACAAGCACACTTGCCCCATCACCCGCAACGGCATCCCTTTTGCCATCAAAAAGGATCTACTTTGCAGCATTGATCATCCTGCTTCTTGTGGGAACAGCCGCAGGTTACTGGTTTGGAGTACGAAATCGTGTTGTTGTCACCGAAGTGGTAAATCTACCCCGACCAGACGTGCAGAACAGACCGGAATCGCAACAGAGGCAATCGCTTTCCCAACATCAGACCGAAGCAATGGATCACCTCCCGGTTTCGACGCAAGACTCTGCATCAGCAAAGGCTGCTCCGGAAATTTCAAGGAAGCCAACACCCCACACAACCGACCTCCCGACTTCCGTACCTTACCGGAACAGCGTCGGGGGGATACTGCAATTCGATGGACAAGACGATGTGATCACCATCTCTGACTTTGAAAGCTTTGCCTCGACAGGAAGCATGACAATCGAAGCATACATCCAGCCGGCGAATACCGAGAAGACAAGCTGGCTGGCAGCCTACACACCCCCCGAGGAGAAGGGAAGTATACTGTTTGGAATCGATAAGGGGAAGCTCCGCCTGATTGCCTATGACCTTTATGAAACCGCTAATGAAGTCGTCAGCAACGTCGTGTTGGTTCCTGATCGATGGTACCATATCGCCGGTGTGCAGGATGGACCTTCCGGTACGCTGACCCTTTATCTTAATGGCTTGCCGGTAGGAGAAGTTCCCATCACTCCGCTGCGGCAAAATCGCGGTGTCGGAGAACTCCTTATCGGAGCGCGAGACTGGTTCAACACAGGACGCAAAACGGATTTTTTTTACGGTCGTATTCGTGACGTGAGGATATGGGAAACCCCGCTGAGTCAGAAAGAAATTTTTCTGCGAATGACCGGTAACAGCAATCAAACAGAGGGATTGCTGGCTTACTGGCCTCTTGATGAAGGGAAAGGAACAATGGTAAAAGATCAGATACGACAGGACAGAACAGGAGAATTACAGGGAAATCCTGAATGGAAGAAAGGACTCTGAGTTCGCCTCCGTAGTTTAGTCCTTGTTCTTCAAGACAAGGTACTGTTGTCACCTGCCTGTATACGGGTTCTTAACACCCTGACTAGGTGTCATTCCTTCAGGGAAGCGAACACCTGCCGGATTGCATGTCAGGTTTCTATTCCATGGTACAGAGTAGATGGATGCTTCCTAGTATTGACCTTGGGCATCGGTCCTATCGGGATTGTTTTGCCTGTCCGGCTTTCCGATACTCCAGCTTCCGTCCGAGACATCTGAACCAGAGACATCGAAGCGCCAGATGGTCACGGCTTTGTTCCAGTGCGCCACGGCAAAGAGTGTACCATCGACGTTGAACTCGACAGCGACATTCCTTCCGAAGTCCGAAACCAGCTCGCCCACAACATTGTGCGACTGCAGATGAATGATCTTGAGGGTGCTGTCGTAGCCGACGGTAAGCATCCACTGCCCATCAGGACTGACATCCAGATGAGAGACATATTCCCCTCCATGGTACCGGCCGGAATCCAGAAGCCGACCGGATGGAACATCCCAGAACTTTACCCAGCCATCAAAGCCTCCAGTGATCAACCAATCCTTTTCCGGTAGATAGGCCACGGTGTTAACCGGTTTTTCCCATTGTACCGTGTCCCATTCCTCATCGGTTCCGTACTTGTATATGTACGAAACCATAGCACTGTCGTAGTGAACAAATCGCCGAAGCACTTCCCCGGTCTCCGCATCCGAAACCGCAGCAAGTCCGTCTGCACTGCCGGAGATCAACAATCCATCCTCAGCACTGTAGACCAGATCTCTTACGGCTTCCGAATGCAGTACATACTCGTTGAGAATATCACCGGACTGGAGATCGATCAAGGAAACGGTACCATTATCGTTACTGACCACAAAGCGATCACCGTCGGACAGATAGGTGGCCGCCCAGACAAAGTTATTCTGTCGAAGGATCGGTTTGGAGACACCGGTGAGAATATCGAGCGTGCGAACCGTGCTGTCGAGTGATGTTGTTGTCAGAAGCCGTCCGTCCGGACTGAAAACGGTCTGCAGCACTGATCCGTTACCGGGACCGATCGTGCGAAGTAGTTGACCCGTTTTCACATCCCATAGTCTGGCCTTCCGATCCCATCCTGCAGTCGCCAGCATTTGTCCATCAGGACTGAAAGCAACGTAAGTAACCGCACCGGAATCTGCCCACAACGTATGCAGGAGTCTGGGCCGGACACTCCTTCCCTCCGTCTGCCGGACGTTTATCAGGCAGTCATGACTGGAAATCGCAGGGGCGAGCCATGTATACAGAGTATCCCTGATCCCTTCTGCTATTACCTGCCAGCTTTTCCCCTGATCGGAACTGAAGCGAAGGACCACCGGCGTTCGGGAAGGAAGACCGGACCACTGTATAACGATGGAATCACCGGGCAAAAAATGCTCACCTCCATTTGGCCGGAGTACGCATAACTGCCCCCAAAGTACTGCTGGAAACAACACGCCGAGAACGACGAGACTTCGAACAAAGCGATGGAGCATAGCGATCTCTCCTGTTCAATATTTTCAGCATTCTCCTCCCGTCTCTTCTACTCAAGCACCTCCGCCACCTCCCTCAACACCTCATCAAGTTTCGACACATCCTTCCCGCCTGCCGTGGCCATGTGGGGTTTTCCGCCGCCGCCGCCGCCAAGCCGCTTGGCGGCCGCACCGACGATCTTTCCGGCCGGATAGTCGCCGGTCAGGTTATCGGTGACCACACAGACCAGCATCGCCTTCCCTTCAATTTCAGTGCCGAGCAGACCGATGCCTCCCCCCATACCGGCAAGCCGTTCGCGCAGTTTGTCCCCGAGGCCCTTCAGACTCTCCATGTCGGCAACATCGACACGCCCCGAGACGATGTGCATTCCATTGTTCTGAACACTCTGCGCGAGTATCCCCTCAAGTTCTCCGGCCGCCTCTTCCTGCCGCATCTTTGCCAGCTCCTTCTCCAGTCCCTTCTTCTCCTCAAGCAACTCCTCCACACGTTCATAGAGATCCCGGTCACCGACGTTCAGCAGACGGGAGAGGCGTTCGATCTCGGCATAGCGCCGGATCAGCAGGTCGTCGGCCGTCGTGCCGGTAACGGCGTTGACCCGGCGAACGCCCGACTGGATACTCTCTTCAGAGGTCAGCTTCAGCAGACCGATCTCCGCACTGTTGACCACATGCGTGCCGCCGCAGAACTCGCGGGAGAAATCCGGATCTATCGTGACGACACGAACAACCGAACCATACTTGTCCCCGAAAAACATCTTGACGTTCGGCAACGTGCGGGCCTCATCGAAGGCCATCTCCTCGGTCTCCACACGGATCGCCTCGCGAATCTTGTCGTTGACCATCTGCTCGATATCCCGCAGTTCCTCTTCACTCACCTTGCTGAAGTGGTTGAAATCAAAGCGAAGATGATCCGGCGCGACGAGCGAGCCGGCCTGCTGCACATGCTCGCCGAGCACGCGCCGCAGGGCTTCGTGCAGAATGTGCGTTGCCGAATGGTTTCGCTCGATTGCAGCACGCCGGAGATGGTCGATCTCGGCCCGGACGTGTGCCCCTCCGGCCAGTTCCGCAGAGTCCTCTTCAACTACGTGAAGGAAGACATCGCCGACTTTCCTGACGTCGCTGACGTGATACCGCTCCCCCCCGATAACGATCTCGCCGGTATCGGCCACCTGTCCACCCATCTCGGCATAGAAGGGCGTTCTGTCGAGCACGATTCCCCCGGGAACAACCTCGACCACCGAGGCATCCCCCACCTCTTCCGTGTAGCCGATAAACTCCGTCTTCCCCTCAAGCTGTATCCCGGCAACTTCCTGCGATACCGACTTGCGGGCATCGCGGGCACGACGGCGCTGCTCATCCATCAGCTTTTCAAACTCTCCGACATCGACACTCATCCCCCGCTCTCGCGCCATCAGTTCCGTCAGATCGAGCGGGAAGCCGAATGTATCGTAAAGC